>NZ_JASTTJ010000017.1:0-202949 GCF_032248645.1 Streptomyces zaehneri | reverse complement strand
GGCCGAGACGGAGCCGCAGGAACCGCGGTCGGGGGGGGCCCCCCCCCGGGGGGCCCCCGCCCCCTCCCTTCACGGGCCATCCGAATCGCCTGGCGCGCATGAGCCCTCGCCCGGACCTCAGGCATGCTGCTGGCATATGCCATAGGGGCAACCCCCTTGTTGTGAGGGGGTAATCCCCTCAACCCCCTCCCCACGAGCCGGTTGCCGGATATCGTGGAGGGTGATTCCCTGCCAGGATCAGGGATCACGGCCATGAGGCGACCAGGGGGGAAACCGTGGCGCTGAAGCACGAGCCGACCGTGCCGTACCACTCGGCCCAGGAAGCGTTGCGCGTCCTGGAGACGGTGGCGGGGCACTCCACCGGTGTCACCGACGCCGAACTCGTCCGTCAGAGCGGACTCACCCCGGAGCGGCTGACCGCGCTCCTGCGCATGCTGCGCCGCGAGGGCTACGTCGAGCAGATCGCCGACGGAGCGTACGTCACGGGCGACGCCCTGACCCGCCTGAGCTCCGCCCACCATCGCGAGCAGGCCCTGCGCGACCAGCTCCAGCACACGCTCGACCGGCTCCGTGACTCCGTCGGCGCCGCCGTCTACATCAGCCGGTACGTCGACGGCGAGGTCACGATCACCCAGTACGCCGACGGCCCCGCCACGCCGTCCGTCAACGAGTGGGTCGACTTCCGCTCCTCCGCGCACGCCACCGCGCTCGGCAAGAGCCTGCTGGGCCAGCTCGACCACAACGGCCGGCGCGACCACCTCTCCCGGCACAAGATGGCCCGGCTCACCTCGCGCACCATCACCAGCGACAAGCTGCTGCTCTCCCGCCTGGAGGCCCAGCCGCCCACCGTCCCGACGCTCGACCTCCAGGAGTACGCGATCGGCACGGTCTGCGCGGCCGTCCCGATCACCGCCGGCTCCATGGCGGGCTGCCTCGCCCTCTCCCTGCCCGTCGAGCACGCCCACCGGCTCCGCCAGGCCGCCGAGACCCTGAACAGGAACGCGGCACCCGTACTGCTGTCGCTCGCGATCTGACGCCCGTCCGACGGGTGGCCCGGCGGGGGCTCGGCATGGTCCGGAGCACCCCCGCGGACCGGGTAGTATTTTCTCCGTCGTCAGCCGCCGAAGGCGGAGGACGGGAGTCATGCGCCGCTAGCTCAGTTGGTTAGAGCAGCTGACTCTTAATCAGCGGGTCCGGGGTTCGAGTCCCTGGCGGCGCACCGAAGAAGGGCCCCTCGTGGACACGAGGGGCCCTTCGGCGTTTCCCCCGGTCCCCCCGGCCCCCATGCTGTCGACGTCCGCGGTCGTCAGCGGTCGGTACGTCGCCTGGCCCGGCGGCCGCCACCACACCGGATCGGCGCACCCGATCCCCTCCCGCCGCAGCAGCGCCCGGTGGATCTTGTTCGTGGCCGTGACGGGCATCCGCTCGAGGACCCGTACGAACCGGGGCGCCATCTTCGTCCCCAGATCGGGCTGGGCGAGCAGGAACTCGGCGAAACCGAGCGGATCGAAGGACCCTGCCAACGCCGCCATCACCTGGTCCCCGGTCACCGGATCCGGCACCGCGTAGACGGCCACCGCGGCCGCCCCCTCGTACCGGGCGAGGATGGTCTCGATCATCGCGGCGGCCAGGTTCTCGCTGTCGACGCGGAGCCGGTCGTCGGTGCGGCCCGCGAAGTAGAGGAAGCCTTCGCGGTCGCGGTAGAAGAGGTCGCCGGTCCAGTACTCCCCGTCGCCCCGGCGCCGCTCCGCCTCGGCCGCCGGGTTGCGCCAGTAGCCCTCGAAGGGGTTGGCGCCCCGGTTGACCAGCTCGCCGATCGCCTCTTCGCCGTTCAGCAGCCGGCCGGCCGGATCGAGAACGGCCGGCGGACACTCGGCGCGCGTCTCCCGGTCGAGGACGACGAGACCGGGCGCCGCCCGCCCGACCGCCCCCGCCGGAGTCCCCGGCGACCACTGCACGGCCGCCCCGCCCTCCGAGGAGCCGTACCCCTCCACCAGCCGCACCCCGAACCGCCGCTCGAAGGCGGCCGCGTCCACCGCCCCCGCCTCGGTGCCGAAGCCGAGCCGCAGGCCGTGTTCCCGGTCGTCCGGGCGCGGCTCGGTGGCCAGGACGTACTGGATCGCCCGGCCCACATAGGTGAAGTACGTCGCCCGGTAGCGCCGTACGTCCGCCAGGAACCCGGACGCCGAGAACCGCCGCCGCAGCGCCACCCCGGCCCCGGCCGCCAGCGCGGGCGCCCAGTCGGCGATCACCGCGTTGCCGTGGAACATCGGCATGCAGACGTAGTGCACGTCGTCCCGCCGCACGGAGAACTGTCCGGCCAGCGAGCGCCCCGCGGCGGCCAGCCTGCCCTGGGTGCAGATCGCGGCCTTGGGCGCGCCGGTCGAGCCGGAGGTGAAGTAGAGGAGGAGCCGGTCGGCGGGGCCGGCCCGGGAGGGGTCGGGGCGGGCGTCCGCGTACGGGGCGAGCAGGTCGTCGTACTCCGGGGTGCCGGTGATCAGCGGGCGGACCCCGGGCAGGTCGAGGCCCCGCAGGAGGGGGAGGTGGGTGTGCTCGGTGATCAGCAGCGCGCACTCGGTGTGCAGGATGTCCCGGGCCAGTTCGGGGCCCCGCCGGGTGGGGTTGATCCCGGCGACGGCCGCGCCGGCGAGGGCGGCGGCCGACAGCCAGAGCGGGAACTCCGGGGTGTTGTCCAGCAGGACCCCGACATGGGGCGGACCGCCCGACGGCAGCAGGTCGGCCAGCAGCGCCGCACGGGCGGCGGCGCCGGCGGCGACCTGGTGGTGGGTGAGAACGGCGCTCCCGGCGTCCTCGGGGTTACCGATGTTCTCGGGGTGACCGATGTTCCCGGTGTTCTGGCACCACAGCCCGGGACGGTGGTCGCCCCACCGGGCCGCTACGAGTTCGGCGACGGACTCCATGGCGGCGCACGGTAGTTGACGTACCGTCAGATGTGGAGTGCTACGGCACGAAGTCGTCGGCCTCGGCGAACATCCAGTGGGCGGTGATCATGAAGAACACGCAGAAGGCGATGGCCACGCCGAGGAAGAGCAGCAGACAGCCCGACTCGGCGAGGAGCCTGCCGTGGGCGGGCGCCTTGGCCGTTGCCTCCTCGGGGTGGCCGGCCGCGTAGTGGACGGTGACGATGTCGCCCTCGATGGTCGTCCCCGGGCCGTTCGCCTCCTCGAAGCGGACGGCCCGGCCCTCGCGGGTGGTGAACTCGTAGACGTGGTGCAGGGTCGTGCTGACCATGGTGTCGCCGCCGCCGCTGGTCGTCGTGTACGACCGCAGACAGCGCGCCTGCGCGGTCGAACCGCCGTTCCAGGCCCGGGCGACCCGCCGGGAGCGGCGGACCAGCCCGAACACGCCGAACAGCAGGCCGGCGATCATGATCGACGGCACGAGGTAGAAAAAGGCTTCCATGAGCTCCCCCGAGGTCCAGGCGCCGGCCTGGTCGTGCCGGCGTGCAGGGAACGTACCCGCGCGCGGACCCGGGGGAGCTCAAGCCATGCTCAGAACGTGACGTCGGAGCAGGCGTAGAACGCGTTGGTCGTGTCGGCGACCGTCCACACCGCGACGATCACGTGACGTCCGCTGAGCCCGGACGGCAGCGTGCCGCTGTGCGAGAGGGTGGACGGGGGCCGCTGACCGCCGTAGGGCACGGTCAGGAACGGGGTGAGGTCGAGGTCGGAGCGGGCCAGGCTGTGGTTCTGGTTCCAGCCCTGCTTGGTGACGTAGTACTTGAAGTCACTCGTGGCGTGCATGGCGGTGAACTGCCACCGGAAGGTGTAGCTCTGACCGCCGGTCACCTTGGTGGTGGGCCACGCCCCGCCCGACGGGGTCTTCGGGCTGTCGAGCTGGGCGAAGCGGGTGTTGTTGGCGGAGCAGATCCTTCCGTCGGCCGCACCGGACGCCGGGAAGCCCTTCGGGCCCTCGACGCTCTGCGGCTCCCACTGGATGTCACCGCAGTTGGGGACGGAGCCGTTCTGGCAGAGCTTCTGCCGGCTGATGGGGAGGTCGGTGTAGCCGTGGCCGCTCGCACCCCCGGCGGTGAGCACGAAGGCTCCCGCCGTGGTGAGTCCGAGCGCGGCGGCGTACCACTTGGTCTTTTTGCGCATGCTGCCGCTCCTGGAGAACGTGGGGAGTTCGGTGAGGAGTTCAGTGAGCTCATGCGTGCAGGTCTAGACCAAGTTCGAGATTATTGCCGTTTCTTGGCTGTGTCCATATCAAAGACGCGCCCGGCCCCGTCACGGCCGCCCCCGTGACGAACGCCCGCGTCAAGGCCGCCCGTCACGGCCCCTGTTCCCCGCGCCCCGAGCAGAAGGCGACGGTCAGGTCCTTCACCAGCGCCTTGCGTTCGTAGTCGTCGAGTTCCACGAGTCCGCGCATGGTCAGCCGGGTCACCGTGTCCTCCACCGAGTCCACGACCGAGGTCAGCACGCTCGCCCGGTGCTGGGCGTCGAGCGCGGCGATCCGGCGGCGGTGCATCGCGGCGGAGACCTCGGGGGCGTACTCGATCCGCAGCGGCCGCACCGAGAACACCTCCAGTCCGATCGCGCCCGCGTCCTGCGCCACCCGCCGGGTCAGCACCTCCCCCGCCGCCTCCACCGAACCGCGTCCCGCGCCCGGCGTCTCCACCGGGATCCGGGCCAGGGCCGCCTCGACGCACTCGCGCAGATACGTCTCGTGGTCCTCCACGCCGAGCGTGGCCCGCGCGGTGTCCCGCACCCGCCACACCACGAGCGTCACCACCCGCAGCGCGACCCCGCTGCCGTCGGCGGCGGGCAACGGCTCGCTGCGCCAGTGCCGCAGACGTACGTCCACCCGGCGGCGCAGCAGCAGCGGGTTGACCCACAGCAGGCCGGTGCGCCGCACGGTCCCCCGGTAGCGGCCGAACAGACCGAGCACCCAGGCCCGTCCGGTCCGCCCGCGGGCCAGACCGCCGAAGCCGAACAGCCCCAGGGCGCCCGCCCCCGCGTAGGCCGCCCACTGCGCCGGACCGAGCCCGGCGCCCGCGAACTCCGGCAGCCGCAGCGCCTGCGCCGCGTGCGGCGGCAGCACCCCGGCCCACCAGGAGGCGGCCACGCAGCCGGCCGCCCCGCACATGCCGGCGAACACGCCCGCCGCGCCGGGCAGCACCCGGGCCGGCCGTTCCACCAGGTCCGGGTCGACCTGCGCCACCGGACGGGGCTTGGCCGGCGTCGGCCGGCGCAGCCGCGGCTGCTCGCCCGTGCCCGCCCTACTGCCCACCACGGCCGCGCCGAGCGGCACGGGCCGCGGCTCGGGCTCGTCCCGGAACAGCAGATGGACGGGGATCTCGGTGGTCACCTCGTTCTGGATGAGCCGAGTGGGTCTGGACGGTCCCTCGGACTCGGGTGTCTGTGAAGTGGTCGTGTTCATTGCGTGCCTCCAGCCTCCGCGCCAGATACGCCATGACAGTGAAAGGGGGTCAGGGTCAGGGTCAGGGTCAGGGTCAGGGTCAGGGGTCAGGGGTCAGGGGTCAGGGGGTCAGAGAGGGGATCAAGAAGGTGGGCGGGCCCCGGCAGGTGCCGAGCGGGTTTCGTGCGGCTGCCTCACCGGTCTACGAGAAGAGCCGCCGCCAGGTCTCCGGGCCCGGGTAGCCGTCCGCCGCGCCGCCCCGCCAGCCCTGCGCGCGCTGGAAGGCCTCGACCCCTCGCCGGTCCGCCTCGCCCCAGCGCGGTCCGGGCCCCGTCGTGTAGTGCCTGCCGAACCCCTTCTTCACCAGCTGCCTCCCCAGCCGGGTGACGTACGCGTTCTGGGCGCCGGGCCGGAACATGCCCCGGCCGGGATACGCGGGGACGCGCGGCGCCGAGGGTGCGGCGGGCGCGCCGGCCACCCCGGTCGCGGGATACCCGCCGATCGCGCCGCCGGAGCCGGAGCCCTGGCCGGTGCCGGTCGGGAGCTGTCCGGGGTCGATGTCCCTGCCCCGGCCGGAGATCAGCAGGGCCCAGGTGCTCGGGCCGGGGATGCCGTCGGCGTCGGCGCCGCGCCAGCCCTGGGCCTGCTGGAAGGCCACGGTGGCCCAGCCGTCGGACGCCGACCACCTCGGGCCCGGACCCGAAGCGTAGAAGCGTGCTCCGCCGCGCTCGACGAGGAGCCGGCCGAGCTGGGTGACGTACGGGTTGTCCGCCCCGGGGCCGAAGGCCGCCCGCCCCGGGAACGACGTCGTCGTCGCGGTGACCCCGGCGCCCGGCCCGCTCCCGCCGTCGGCGCTCGCGCCGACCTGTGCCCCGGCGCCGGGAGTGACCGCCGTGAGGCCCTTGTAGCGGTAGGGCACGTAGCGGTCGGAATTGCTCCAGTAGGCGTAGGGAGTGGTCTGCCGGCGCGTGTTCGGACGGGTCTGCTCGTAGACGAGGTAGTAGCTGTGCGTGTAGTCCGTCCAGCCGCCGAAAATGACGACGTGCGAGCCTTTCTCGGGGTCGGACGGATTGTGGAACAGCAGAATGTCGCCGGGCTGGAGCTCCTCCTTGGTAATCCGTGTCCCGTACTGGTGGAGACTGCCCGTCCACTCGTTCCCGGTCAGGTTCCAGGCCTTGGACACGAAGCCGGAGCAGTCCTGCCGGTAACCGTCGTACCAGTAGCTGCTCATGCTGTACGGCACCTCTGCCGAAACCCATTCCTTGGCCCGTCTGATGATGTCCGCCCGGGTCGTCGGGGGCGATTTCACCGGCCCCGCCAGTCCTCCCGGCCGGGCCGACTGCCCGGCCGGACCGTGCAGCGGCGCCTTGCCGCCCTGCGGGGTCTCGGGCTCGTCACCTGCGGGTACGCCGGGCCGATCGGAAGTCTGCGGGGCCGCGAAGGCGGGGACCGCATGGGCGGCGCCGAGCGCCGCGGCCGCCGCCGCCGTGGCGACGACCACGACCCGATGGGCGGCCGGGTGACCGCCGAACCGGGCGGGCGGGGAATTCGCCCCGACCCGCCGCCGGGATACGCATCCGGGGCAATCGCAGTCGCTCTCGGGATCGAATTCCTCGAATACCGGAGAGCCCATGCGATTCCCCTCACACCCCAGCTGGAAATGTCCGCGACTGTGCACGTTCGCCAGTTTCTCAACTGTCTTCCCGACGCGCATGCTGACGGTCCGAATGATGTACGCGGCACCCGCCCGGCCCAGTGCCGCGGCGGACCGGCGGCCGGGTGGTCCGGGGCACCCCCGGGGGTCCTGTAGAGTTGTCCCGTCAGCAGGCGCCGCTAGCTCAGTTGGTTAGAGCAGCTGACTCTTAATCAGCGGGTCCGGGGTTCGAGTCCCTGGCGGCGCACAGACACCGAAGGCCCTTCGCGAAAGCGAGGGGCCTTCGTTCGTATGCCTCCACACGGCGGCATGTCGCATTTGCGTGCGAATAACGAAATGCGCCCGTCCGTCCCGGAACTCCCCTTGCCCGGACCCGGCGCAGGACCCGCAACTCCCGCGAGAGTGCCGGAAAGCGGTCGTCACCGCCGCCCGCGGGGTAGATGAACCCCACAGCCTCCCGCGCCGGTCGCCGGGCTACTCCCGCAGCCCGGGCGCGCGCGGTCGAGGACCGGCCCGGTCGGCGGTTTCGGGGGAGCGGGCCGTCGACCGGGCCGGGTGACGTCGGATCAGACGCCCGTGCCCGTCAGATACGCCGACACGATCACGTTCGCCGTGTAGCTGCGGCTCACCCGGTCGAAGGTGCCGCCGCAGGTGATCAGCCGCAGTTCGGCGCGGTCCGGCTGCCGGGGGCCGTAGGCCTGACGGGCGTCGAAGCGGTCGCGCCGGACCACCTCGACGTCGTCGACGGTGAACTCGGCGACCTTCCCGTCGTCGCGGACCACCCGTACCGTCTCGCCGGCCTTGAGCGTGCTGAGCTTGTAGAAGACCGCGGGCCTGGTCTCGGTGTCGACGTGCCCGACCAGCAGGGCCGTGCCCCGGGCGCCGGGTTTCGCCCCGGCGGCGTACCACCCGACGACGCCCGCCTGGTCGAAGGGCGGCGGGTCGATGCCCCCCTCGGTGTCCAGCCCGCGGGCGACGACCGGGGCCTGCACGCCCAGGTCGGGGATGTCGATGCGTTGCGGCAGCGCCTGCCCCAACGGCTTCGCTGCGGGCGGGAGTTCGGCATCCGGCGGGCGGCCCACCGCGGCCATGTCACCGGTGGCCGGGGCGGATATGCCGTGCCGTACGTCGGTCACCTCGCGCCCCCACAGCCACAGCCCGAGCAGCAGCACCGCCCAGGCCAGACCGGTGAGGAGGCGGCCGGAAGAGCGTTCGCGGTCGGACATGCTCAATCCGTCCTGCGTCTGCGGTGCACCCCGCGCAGGACGACGGCGGCCGCGGCGACACCGGCGAGCACCAGCCCGACGACCGCCTGCGCGGTACCGGGACCATGGACCTTCGCCGGTGCCCCGCCGGCGGCGGCGAGCGGGGCGAGGGCGGCGGTACCGCCGCCGCCGGCGTGCACCGGGGCGACGGGAGAGGCGGGCGTGGACGGCCCGTACGGCTCCGCCGACTCGAAGCCCGACGACACCGACGGCTCCGTCGCCTCCGAGGAATCGGCGGACGACGCGGCGACGACCTTGACATGGCCCTTCACCTTGAAGTCGACGCAGGTGATCCGTACGTCGTAGGTGCCGGTCCCGATCGAGGAGCGGACCCGGGTGTCGCCGACGAGCGTGCCGCCCGAGCCGGCGAGTTGCGCGACCGCCACGAAGGCGGCCGAGGCCGCGGTGGCGGTTCTGCCGCCGCAGCCGCTGACCTTCAGGGTGACCTCGGCGCCGGGTGCGGGCGTGGACGGTGTGATCGAGACGCTGCCGCCTCCGTCCCCGCTGCCTTCGCCCGAGGCGTACGCCGTCGGGATGAGCACCGCGGCGACGGCCGCGACACCCGCACAGAGAGTGATTTTCAGTGAACCCATCGTGAACCTCCAGCTATATGGAGACTCCCCCGCCGGGACCCGGCGCGCATCCCCGGGCGGGGTATCACTGCTCCGTACGAGTGGCTCACACCGTGTCACGGGTTTCGGAGCCGCGCGTTTCAGATCCGGTCGACGAGATCCGCGATCGAGTCCACGACCTTCGACGGGCGGTACGGGAAGTTCTCGACCTGCTCGGGCCGGGTCAGTCCGGTGAGCACCAGGAAGGTCTGCATGCCGGCCTCCATGCCCGCGAGGACGTCGGTGTCCATGCGGTCGCCGATCATCGCGCTGTTCTCGGAGTGGGCGCCGATGGTGTTCAGACCGGTGCGCATCATCAGCGGGTTCGGCTTGCCCGCGAAGTACGGGTGCTTGCCGGTCGCCTTGGTGATCAGCGCGGCCACGGCTCCGGTGGCCGGGAGCGCGCCCTCGGCGGAGGGGCCGGTCTCGTCCGGGTTGGTGCAGATGAAACGGGCGCCGTCGTTGATGAGCCGGACGGCCTTCGTCATCGCCTCGAACGAGTAGGTGCGGGTCTCGCCGAGGACGACGTAGTCGGGTTCGTGGTCGGTGAGGATGTAGCCGATGTCGTGCAGCGCGGTGGTCAGGCCGGCCTCGCCGATGACGTACGCCGTGCCCTCGGGCCGCTGGTCGTCCAGGAACTGGGCGGTGGCCAGCGCGGAGGTCCAGATGTTCTCGATCGGCACGTCCAGGCCCATGCGTCGCAGCCGGGCGTGCAGGTCGCGCGGGGTGTAGATCGAGTTGTTGGTCAGGACCAGGAACGGCTTGCCCGACTCGCGGAGCTTCTTCAGGAAGGCGTCGGCGCCGGGGATCGGCACGCCCTCGTGGATGAGCACACCGTCCATGTCGGTGAGCCACGACTCGATGGGCTTGCGGTCTGCCATGTGCGGGATCTCCCTGCCGTACGCGAACGCGAGTACACGGTGGCCGCGCCTGTACGCGGTACTGCGCCGGCACGCGGTCGCCGCGTGCGCCCCAGCCTAAGCACAGGCCCGATCTTGAGGGAATGGCCGGTGGCGAGACGTCCACCGGCTGGGATGCGGCCGGGCTTCAACGGCGCCGTCGGGCCAGTCGGCGGGCCAGCAGCAGGGTCGCCCCGGCGGCGAGGAGACAGGCGGTGGCGCCGGCGAGAACGGCGGGTGAGCCGAGGCCGGTGCGGGCGAGTTCCTCGGCCTCGTCGGCGAGGGAGAGCCGGCCGGTGTCCGCGGCGGAGGCGTCCGGGGCGGGAGTGGCGGAGGAGGTCACGGTGGGAGTGGCGGAGGAGGTCACGGTGGGGGCGGCGGAGGGGGCGTGAGTCGGATCGGGATCGGGGGTGGGTGCGGCCGGGTCGAGGCCGGGGGCGGTGTCGGGGTCGGCGTCGGGGTCGGCGTCGGTGTCGGGAGCGGTGCCTGCCTTGACGGCGAAGCGGTAGTCGTTCGACTGTCCGATCCAGTCGCCGTCGTCACCGTGCCGCTGGACGACCGCCGCGTTGGCGGTGACGTCGTTGGGCGCGGTGTCCGAGGTGAGGGCGAGGCGCAGCTTGACGGTGAGGGTCCGGCCGGGTCCCACGGTGAAACCGGGAAAACCGTCGCCGCCGTCGGACTGTCCCTCGGCCTGTCCCCCGGTCTCTCCGGCGGTGGGGCCGGCGGTGGGACCCTCGGTGAAGGCTCCGACCAGTTCGTCCTCGTCGGTGGATTCGAAGCGGACCGGGTGCGGTTGTCCGTCGGCGTAGAACTCCAGGCGCGCCTGGGACGGCTTCAGCGCGCGTCCGGCGTCGACCAGGACGACGACCGGATGGATCCCGTCGCAGGTGAGGCGGGTGGTGTTGGTGAGGTCGAGATACCAGATGCCGTAACCACCCCCGGCCCGGTAGGAATCCGGGCCCCCGTGCAGCCGGGTGGTGAGGGGGAAGTCCGCGCCGTCGGGACCGGCGCAACTCGGGCCGGCCACCGCCTGGGCGGGCGCGGGGAGGAGGGCGGCGGCCACGGCGAGGCAGACGGAGACAGGCGGGCACAGTCGCATGAACACGTGAGCCTGCACGGGGGAACCCGCCCAGCGGCAACGGCACACCGTACGACCGTACGAATGCCCTCGTTCGGCGGAGGCGGCACCGGTCGGTCCGCTCAGCCGTCCGGCCGTCCGAACACCGGACCCAGCAGCAGCTGTGCCGCGCCCTCCGCGACGGCGCGGGCCCCGCCGGGGGCGAGACGTACCGGCACGGCGCCCTCCCGCGATCCCTCGCGGCGCGCATGGGCCTCGAGGACGACGGCGACCCCCCGGACGAAGGGCTCCGGTGCGGCCATGATGGTGCGCCCGCCCAGCAGGACGGCGTCGATGTCGAGCAGGGCGGCCAGGTTCGCGGCACCCTCGCCGAGCACCCGCGCCGCCTCGGCCACGTCCCCCCGGCGCATGGCAGCCAGGCACAGCGCCTCGACGCAGCCCCGGTTGCCGCAGGAGCAGAGCGGCCCGTCCAGCTGGATGACCTGGTGCCCGAACTCCCCCGCGCCGGTGCGGGCACCCCGGTGCACGACGTCGCCGATCACCAGACCGGCGCCGAGGCCCGTCCCGAGGTACAGGCAGGCGAAGGAGCCGCGTTCGCCGCCGACGGCGAGGCCGAGCGCGGCGGCGTTGGTGTCCTTGTCGACGACGACCGGCACGCCGAGCCGGGCCGCCAGCGCGTCCCGCAACGGGAAACCGTCCCACTCGGGAAAGCCCGTGACCCGGTGCAGCACCCCGCGCGTATGGTCGAGCGGGCCCGGGAGCGCCACCCCGACGCCGAGCGGAGCCGAGACGGCGCCGCTCCCGAGGGCCTCCGACAGAACCTCCGTCACCTCGCCGAGCAGCGCGTCCAGGACCGCCTCCGCCCCCGCACCCAGGGACAGCGGGGCACGCCGCTCGCCCACCACGCGTCCGTCGAGGTCGACCAGCACCACCCTCAGTTCGTCCCGGTCGAGGTGGACGCCGACCGCGTGACCGGCCTCGGGGACCAGCCGCAGGACCGTGCGCGGCTTGCCGCCGGTGGACGCGCGACGGCCGGCGTCCGTCGCCAGTCCCTCCTCCCGCAGCCGGGCGGTGATCTTGCTGACCGCCTGTGGGGTGAGACCGGCGCGTTCGGCGAGCTCCAGCCGGCTGATGCCCTCGGGCCCGGCTGCGCGCAGCAGGTCGAGCACGAGCGCGGCGTTGTGGCTGCGCAGGGCCAGCAGGTTCACGCCCGCGGCCCGGCGCGTCACGGCATCCGCCGGCCGCTCCGGCGCGCGGCCGGTTTCCGGACCCGGCTCGTGGTCCGGCGGGAGTCCCCATGCGGACCCCGCGCCGGACCCCGTCGCGGACCCCGCCCCGGACTCCGGCGGGCGGTCCGTGTCGCCTCCGTCGTTCGTCGTCTTCACCCTGCCATTGTCCCTCGCGCTTGCTCTTTGGCAACAGCGTTGCCAAAGTGGTCCGCATGACTGGACGCACGACTGACGACACCGGCTCCGAAACAGGCCTCGACACCGGCACCGGATCCGGCACCCACCCGGCCGTCGCCCCGCTCCGCGTGGGCCTGATCGGCTACGGCCTCGCGGGCTCCGTGTTCCACGCCCCGCTGATCGCCGCGACCGAGGGCCTCGCCCTCGACACGGTGGTCACCTCGAACCCCGAGCGGCGGGAGCAGGCCCGCGCCGAGTTCCCGGACGTACGCGTCACCGCCACCCCCGACGAGCTCCTCGGCCGGGCCGACGAGCTCGACCTGGTCGTCATCGCGTCCCCGAACAAGACGCACGTCCCGCTCGCGACCGCCGCGCTGAAGGCCGGGCTGCCGGTCGTCGTCGACAAGCCCGTCGCCGGCACCGCCGCCGAGGCGCGCGAGCTGGCCGCCCTCGCCGAGGAGCGCGGCCTGCTGCTCTCCGTCTTCCAGAACCGCCGCTGGGACAACGACTTCCTGACCCTGCGCAAGCTGCTCGCCGAGGGCGAACTGGGCGACGTATGGCGCTTCGAGTCCCGCTTCGAGCGGTGGCGGCCGCTGCCGAAGGGCGGCTGGCGGGAGTCCGGCGACCCCGCAGAGATCGGAGGTCTCCTCTACGACCTCGGCAGTCACCTCGTCGATCAGGCGCTGGTGCTGTTCGGCCCGGTGGTCTCCGTCTACGCCGAGGCGGACGTCCGCAGGCCCGGCGCGGAGACCGACGACGACACCTTCATCGCGCTGACGCACGCGAGCGGCGTCCGCTCCCACCTCCACGCCTCGGCGACGACGTCCCAGCTCGGCCCGCGTTTCCGGGCGCTGGGCTCGAAGGCGGGCTATGTGAAGTACGGCCTGGATCCGCAGGAGGCGGCCCTGCGGGAGGGCGAGCGGCCGGACGGCACCCCCGGCTGGGGCACCGAGCCGGCCGAGCTGTGGGGCCGCGTCGGCGCCGGGGAGTCCCCGCTGACCGGCGGCGGACGACCCGAACAGACCCTCCCCGGTGACTACCCGGCCTACTACGCTGCGGTGGCCAGGGCACTGATCGACGGCGGACCCAATCCGGTGACCGCCGCCGAGGCGGCCGCCGCCCTGGACGTACTGGAGGCGGCCCGCCGTTCGGCACGAGACAAGGTGGCGGTGACGCTGTGATGGGAACCCACCAGATGACCCCGAAGTTCACCCCGGAGATCACCCCGACCCTGGAGGAGCTCCAGGCCCAGGAACGCCGGCTGATCTTCCGCCAGTTCACGAACGACGACGCGTGGGAGCTCGGCTCACTGCTGGTGGAGCTGGCCCGCGAGCGCCAGGCGCCGGTCGCCGTCGACATCCACCGGGCCGGCCAGCAGCTCTTCCATGCCGCCCTGCCCGGTTCGGCGCCAGACAACGACGCCTGGATCGCCCGCAAGCGCCGGGTGGTGGAACGCTTCGGCGCCTCCTCCTACCTGGTGGGCTCCCGCTTCCGCGCCAAGGGCACGACGTTCGAGGAGTCCTCCCGCCTCGACCCCGACGAGTACGCGGCGCACGGGGGCTCCTTCCCCGTCAACGTGGAGGGCGTGGGCATCATCGGCGCGGTGACGGTGTCGGGCCTGCCCCAGTTGGAGGACCACCGGTTCGTGGTCGAGGTGCTGGAACAGTTCCTGGAGAAGTACCTGGGCTGAACCGCGCCCGAAGGGGCGCGGGGAACTGCGCCCGAAGGGGCGCGGGGAACTGCGCCCGAAGGGGCGCGGGGAACTGCGCGACCAGCCACGGACCGGCCCGCAGCCGACACCCGACCCCAGTCCCCCGCCCCCCAGCGGAGCGCTTACGCGTCCTTGAACTCCTGGCGCTGGCGTCCGAGCCCGGCGATCTCCAGTTCCACCACGTCCCCGGCCCGCAGGTACGGCTTGGGCTCCGGCTGCCCCAGGGCGACCCCGGCGGGCGTCCCGGTGTTGATGACGTCCCCCGGGTACAGCGTCATGAACTGGCTGACGTACCGAACGACCTCCCCCACCGGGAAGATCTGCTCACCCGTGGTCCCGTCCTGCTTCAACTCCCCGTTGACCCAGAGCCTCAGGGAGAGGTCCTGGGGGTCGGCGACCTCGTCGGCAGTCACCAGCCACGGGCCCAGCGGATTGAACGTCTCGCAGTTCTTCCCCTTGTCCCAGGTGCCGCCCCGCTCGATCTGGAACTCCCGCTCCGACACGTCGTGCGCGACGGCGTATCCCGCGACATGCGCGAGGCCGTCCCGCGCCGACTCCAGGTAGCGGGCCGTGCGCCCGATGACGACCGCCAGCTCCACCTCCCAGTCGGTCTTGAGCGACCGGCGCGGCACGAGGACGGTGTCGTAGGGCCCCACGACCGTGTCCGCCGCCTTGAAGAACACGACGGGCTCGGCGGGCGGCTCGGCCTCGATCTCCCGGGCGTGGTCGTGGTAGTTCAGCCCGATGCACACGATCTTGCCGATCCGGGCCAGCGGCGGCCCGATCCGCAGCCCGGTCGCGTCCAGCACCGGCAGCTCCCCGGACTCGGCTGCCTCCCGGACCCGACCGAGCGCCTCGTCGTCGGCGAGCAGCGCCCCGTCGATGTCCGGGACAACCCCGGAGAGGTCCCGCAGGACCCCCTCGGGGTCGAGCAGCGCGGGTCGCTCCGTTCCCGCCGTACCGACTCGCAGCAGCTTCATGGTCACTATCTCCCTCGATCGCGGGGCACCCGTCCGATGGGTGCAGCCATCGGAGGACTGGTCGATCCTCCAAGCTCGCGATCAGGTCCGCAAGCCCCCGTTCACGGACTGGACCGTCACCCGCTCGGGAGCCTCACCTGCTCGGAACCGTCATCCGTTCAAGCCCCACCTGCCCGGGACCCTCACCGGTACAGGACCGCCCGTTCGAGCGCGCTCCACGTCGTGCTCGTGATGACGTACAGCGCGGCGGCCAGCGGTACGACGGCCACGGTGACCAGCGTGAAGAAGGACAGGAACGGCATGACCTTGGCGATCGTGCCGACCCCGGGCAGCTCCTCACCACCGCCGACCTGGGGCAGCGGTACCCGCTTCGCCCGGACGAAGTTGAAGGAGGCGACGGCCGCGACGACGGCGAACAGCCCGAGGTAGACCAGTCCGGCCGCGCCGAACACCCCACCCCCGGCCAGCGCGTCCGCCCAGCGGTCGCCGAGGGGCGCGGCGAACAGCCGATGACCGAGCAGACCGTTGTCCTCGCCGCCGATCGAGGAGCTGGAGAAGAGGTGGTAGAGCAGGAAGAAGGCCGGTATCTGGCAGAGGCTGGGCAGCAGTCCGGACAGCGGCGACACCTTCTCCTCGGCGTGCAGTTCCAGCACCGCCCGCTGGAGCCGCTCGGGGTTCTTGGCATGCTTCCTGCGCAGTTCGGCGATCCTCGGCTGCAACGCCGTACGCGCCTTCTGGCCGCGGGCGGCCGCGCGGGACAAGGGGTGCACGAGGAGTCGTACGAGTGCGGTGAACAGGACGATCGCGGCGGCCGCGGCGGTGGCGCCGAACAGGGGGTCGAGCAGGTCGGCGAGCCGCTCGACCAGGCTGGCGAAAACGGACATGAGTGGGGAGCCCTCCGGGGGTCTCGTCGTGCCGGGAGACGGGATGACGGCATGACGACCCGCGCGGGTCACCCACGTGACGGTGGAGAGCGGCCCTACGCGACGGTCGTCGGGAGGGCGTGGCCGGGCGCCCTGGGGCGGCGGCGGCCGGAGGCGTCGGGGTCGCGTTGCGGCAGGAAGGCCGTACGGCGGGCCCGTTCCCTGATGGCCGTACGCACCCGGGTGGGCGGGACGGCGGGTGCGCTGCGCGCGGCGACGAGGGTGCAGACGGCCAGGGCCGAGCCGGCCGCGGCGGTCGCGGCGAGCGCGACGGCGGCGGAGAGGCTGCCGGCGTCGAGGAGCACGACGTCGAGGAAGAGGAGGAACAGGACGAGGGCGGGACGCGGGACGAACCGACTACGGATCACTCTCTCCCCCTCTCTCCCTGTCGCTCGCCAACGCTATCCGGCTGTCGCCGACTGTCACCGGCGCTCGTCGGCTGTCACCGGCGCTCTTCGGCTCCGGTCCCTGTTCGTTTGTCTGATGTCGGTTATACCTGACCGGCCTGCCGACCGTGCGCCAGCCGGCCTCCGACCTGGGTCTGGCACCGGGAACGGTGGCCCGCGCCTACCGCGAACCACCGGGAACGGTGGCCCGCGCCTACCGCGAACCGGAGGCCGCCGAGCTGATCCGCACCCGCCGGGCCGCGGGCACCCGGGTGACGGCGCCCCCGTCCGAACCCGCCCGCCCAGACCCGGACCAACTCGCCACTCTCGCAAGTGACTTCACCTTCTCCGCCCGCGCCCTCGGCGCGGACACCGAGGCCGTCCTGACCGCCGTCCGAGAGGCTCTGGAGGAAGGGTCGCAGGCGGAGGCGGCAGCGAAGGCCGCGATGCCGCGGGCGGAGCCCCGCGACGCACCGCGCAACCGCCGCCCCCGCCGGAGCGCTCTACATGACCATGCGCAGAACGACCACGCACGGAGTGACGACGGACGCGACGACCACGCACGGAGTGACGGCGGACGCCACGACCACGCACGGAGTGACGGCGGACGCGACGACCGCGCACGGGATCAGGCAGCGTGCGGAAACGTTCGCTCTGCAGTTGGTGCGCTTCGGCCGGCTCCAGGCTCGCTGCTGCGCCTTCGCGGTCGCGCTGCTCGGCGGCATGGCCGTCTCGACACTGCTCCCGTCCCTGCCGGTGACCCGCTACGACCTGCTGCTCGCCTACGGTGTGCTGCTGACCGCCGTCGGTTTCCTGCTCGGCTGGGAGACCCGGCGGGAGGTCGCGGTCATCGCCGCCTGTCATGTGCTGGGGCTCGCCTTCGAGATGGTCAAGGTGCGGGTGGGGTCGTGGAGTTATCCCGAGCCGGGACTGACCAAGGTCGCCGGGGTGCCGCTGTACGGAGGCTTCATGTACGCGGCCGTCGGCAGCTACGTCTGCCGGGCCCGGCGACTGCTCGACCTGGCCGTCACCGGCTACCGCGCCCGCGCCACCGCCGCGCTGGCCGTGTTGCTCTACCTCAACTTCCTGACACATCACTGGCTGCCTGACCTGCGTCTGCCCCTCGGCGCCCTGCTGCTGGCCGCGACCACGGGGACCTGGGTGCACTACACGGTCGTCGAGCGCCGGCACCGGATGCCCCTCGCGCTGGGCTTCACGCTGATCGGCTTCTTCCTCTGGCTGGCGGAGAACATCGCCACGTACCTCGGGGCCTGGCGATATCCGTACCAGCTCCACGGCTGGGAACCCGTGTCCGTGTCCAAGTGGGTCTCCTGGGCCCTGCTGATCAGCGTCACCTTCGTCATCTGCGGAACCGGGCGGCACGACGGCGGCCTAGACCCGGGGCAGGGTCGCGACGAGCCGGCCCCAGACGACCAGGCGGTACCGGGAGGTGTACTCGGGCGTGCAGGTGGTGAGGGTGAGGTAGCGGCCGGGGGCGTCGTAACCGTAGGCGGGCTCGATGAGGGAACGGGGGACGGGCCGGATGACGCCCGAGTCACGGGGTGAGGTCTGCGGCAGGATCTTGTCCACGAGGTAGGTGTAGGTCGCGTTCCGGGTCGCCACCTCCACCTCGTCGCCCTTCCTGAGGCGGTTGAGATACCGGAAGGGCTCGCCGTGGGTGTTGCGGTGCCCGGCGACCGCGAAGTTGCCGTCCTGGCCAGGCTGTCCGGTGCCGGCGTAGTGGCCGACGTACCCCTTGTTGAGCACGTTCTGCTTGCTGGTGCCCTCGGCGACGGGGACGCGGAGACCGAGCCGCGGGATGCGGAGCACGGCGTAGGCCTGGGAGGAGCGCGGGCCGGCGGACGACGACCCCTGCCCTCCCCGGCCGCCTTGACCACCCTGCCCCGTGCCGCCGTCGGACCGCGCGGGCGCCTCCCCGGACGCGCCACCGGCCCCGGAGGCCGTGCCACCCGCGGAGCCCTCGGCACCGCTCGCGCCGGCCCCCCACTCCCGCTCCAGCGCCTCCACCCTCCGCTCGGCGCCGTCCTTGGCCTCCCGGTTGGTCCACCACAGCTGATGCGCGACGAGGAGCAGCACCAACACCCCTGCCGTCACGAGGAGTTCGGCGCCGCTCCAGAGCACCCGCCGGTACCGGGCACGCCGCCGCCGGGTGCTGTGCTGCACGAGGGGAATCCGTCGGTCGAGAAGGTTCCGCCGTACGAGGGGAATCCGCACGCGGGCACCATAAGGGGAGGGGGACAAGGTCTCCAGACCCGTACATACACGGCCCCTTCCCACCCCGCCCGTTCGTCCCCTCGAACCCCTTCCCAGCCCTTTCTCCACAGGTTTGAGAAAGGGCTGTCATAACTCTCGACAACACCACGGACCGCACCCGATGCTTCGTGACGCACTGAGCCTCCAGTGCGCTCACGCACCCGATCGCCGCCCGGCAGGGACAACCGGGATTCGATCGGAACGAGCCGACTGCTCCACGTGATCGAAGCGGAGAAGTGATGATCCGACGCAGGACACTGCTGGCGGCCACGGGCGGCGCGCTCTTCGGGAGCGCCCTCGCGACGGGCACCGCCCACGCCGACGCCACGATTTCCGTCAACCCGTCCACGACGTACGGAACCTGGGAGGGCTGGGGCACCTCCCTCGCCTGGTGGGCGAACGTCTTCGGCGCCCGGGACGACTTCGCCGACATCTTCTTCACGACCAAGTCGGTGTCCTACAACGGCAAGACCCTCCCCGGCCTCGGACTCAACATCGCCCGCTACAACCTCGGCGCGTGCAGCTGGAACACGGTCAGCGGCTCGAGCATGGTGGCCTCCGCCAACATCCCCGCGTTCAAGCAGATCGAGGGCTACTGGCAGGACTGGAACAACGAGGACCCCACGTCCTCGGCCTGGGACTGGACGGCGGACGCGGCCCAGCGCGCGATGCTCCAGAAGGCGGTGTCGCGCGGCGCGACGACCGAACTCTTCGCCAACTCCCCCATGTGGTGGATGTGCTCGAACCACAACCCCTCAGGCGCCTCGGGCGGCGGCAACAACCTCCAGACCTGGAACTACCGCCAGCACGCCTCCCACCTGGCGGCGGTCGCGCTGTACGCGAAGTCGAACTGGGGCGTGAACTTCGCGACGGTCGACCCCTTCAACGAGCCGTCGTCGTCCTGGTGGACCGCGACCGGCACGCAGGAGGGCTGCCACATGGACGCGACCGTCCAGTCGGCCGTACTGCCCTACATGCGCAGCGAGTTGGACAAGCGCGGCCTGACCGCGACGAAGATCTCGGCGTCGGACGAGACGAGCTACGACCTCGCCCGCACCACGTGGAACTCCTTCTCGTCCACGACGAAGGGGTACGTGAACCGGGTCAACGTGCACGGCTACCAGGGCTCGGGCGGCCGCCGCGACCTGCTCTACACCGACGTGGTGACCACCGCCGGCAAAGCGTTGTGGAACTCGGAAACGGGCGACAACGACGGCACCGGCCTGTCGATGGCGAGCAACCTGCTCTACGACTTCCGCTGGCTGCACCCGACGGCCTGGGTCTACTGGCAGGTCATGGACCCGTCGACGAACTGGGCGATGATCGCGTACGACGCGAGCACCCTGGCGGCGGGCGCGGTCACCACGAAGTACTACGTGATGGCCCAGTTCAGCCGGCACATCCGCCCCGGCATGACGATCCTCGACACGGGCGTGAGCTACGCGGCGGCGGCGATCGACAAGGCGGCGAAGCGGCTGGTGATCGTGGCCGCGAACACCTCCGCCTCGGCCCAGACCCTGACCTTCGACCTCTCCCGCTTCACGACGGTGACGGGCGGCTCGTCGGGCCTGGTCCCCCGCTGGAACACCGTGACGAGCGGCTCGGGCGACCTCTACACGGCCCGCTCGGACACCTACCTGAGCGGCAAGACGATCAGCGTGCCGTTCGCGGCGGGCGCGGTGCAGACGCTCCAGGTGGACGGGGTGACGATCTAGGGAGCGCGAGCCGGGGGTCGGCCCCTGGCCTGCACCTATCTCCTTTTTGTCAGCGGCGGGCAGTACGGTGTCGTGCATGCGCCCCGACACGCCTGCCGAGAACGTCGACCACACCGCCGAAGCGGCACGCCTGGAGCGGACCGCCGGTCTGTATCCCGAGGACGCGGAAGCCCTGCTGCTGCAGGCCGCGGCCCACCTGGAACTGGCCGGCGACCGCCCCGCCGCGACGACCTTGTACGACCGTCTCCTGTCCTCCGCGGAGGGTCCGGAGCACCTGGACGCCCCCTACCTGGTCCGCGCCCTGAAGGCCGCCAACCTGTGGGAGTACGGCCACGAGGCCGAGGCCCGAGCCATCATCGACGGCATCCGGGCCGCGGCCCCCCGCGACCCGGCCCCCTGGGTGATCGTCGCGGAGTCGCTGGAAGCCCACGACGAGCTGGAGGCGGCGCAGAAGACGTTCACGGAGGGGGCGACCCTGCTCCTGGCGGACGTGCCGGAACCCCCGCACGCCGCCCACCCGCTGCTCTTCGGCCGCCACCGGGTACGCCGGATGCTGGGCGCGGCCCACGACGAGTGGGACCTGCTGGCGGACACCCTCCACTCGCTGCCCGTCTCCCTGGACGAGCTCCACGACCCCAAGCGCGTCTGGTCCCTGGGCTCGGACAACCCGGCGGAACTGGAAGCGGAGATCTCCCGCCTCCGCGCGGAGCTGGGCGCGTACCGGGAGGAACTGTCCCGCCCGTTCCCGGTCGCCGTCCTCCACTGGCCGGCGAGCGAACTGGCGGAACTGGTCGCCGCGTACCCGACCCTGGCGCAGGAGTACCCGTCACACGAGGAGCACCTGGCGGGCATAGAGGCGTCCCTCACCGAACTGGCCGCCTCGGGCACGGCCAACCTCGGCATCGTCACCGGCACCGTCCCGTCCTACGAGGCCTTCGCAGCCTCGGAAGGCACCTCCCCGTCCGACACGGACCTGCTCCCGCAGTACGCGACGACACTGGCGGCGCGAGGACGAGCTGTGGCGTGGCCGCCGGAGCGGGGGGCTGGGTGCTGGTGCGGGTCGGGTAGGCAGTACCAGGGGTGCCACGGGGCATCGAGGGTTTGAGGGCTCGATCCCGGAGCCGTGGCGCTCCTTGGACTCTCAGCCTCCAGTACACGCACACGCACACGCGACGAACTGGTGCAGGGATTCCTCGCACAAGGCGATCATCGACCGTGACCACATGCATTCGTGAGGCATGACGACAGTGAACCGCTTGACGCCCTCCTCTCCCGGCGTCTCGGCCCGCATGAGCAAGCAGGCGAGCAAGGACACCGGTGTCGAGCTGGCCGTACGACGACTCCTGCACGCAACCGGCATGCGCTACCGCGTGGAGTACCCCGTCCCCGGCATGCCACGACGACGGATCGACGTGGCATTCCCCCGGGCGAAGGTGGCGGTCCTCATCGACGGCTGTTTCTGGCACGGCTGTCCGCAGCACGCCACCCACCCCAAGTCCAACGCGGAGTGGTGGCGGACCAAGCTGGAACGCAACATGGCACGGGACCGGGAGACGACCGAGCACCTGACGGCGGAAGGCTGGACGGTGCTGCGATTCTGGGAGCACGAGGCTCCCGAGGAAGTGGTCGTACGCGTAGTGGCGACCGTGGAGCGGCGTCGGACGGAAGCGACTCGGGGGAGACGAGTATGAGCGGACTGACCTTCGTCGACGTATGTTCCGGAGCGGGAGGACTCGCCCTGGGACTGGAGCAGGCGGGATTCGAGCCGCGCCTGCTGCTGGACGAGGACGATCTCGCCGTCGACACTCTGCGGACAAACCGACCGCATTGGAACGTACTTCACACCGACCTGATGGACTTCGACCCGGCGGAGCATCCCGAGAGCCTCGACGTGGATCTCCTCTCGGCCGGCCTGCCTCGGGTGAAATCGAGTGCGACTGCCGGACGCGCGGATTCGGGAGTCGAGGAGCGCTTGCTGACGGCCACGGTCTGTCTCGTCCATGCGATCAGGCCTCGCGCGGTGCTCATCGAGAACGTGCCCGGACTCGCGCACTCGGACGCCTACCAGCAGTTTCGCGATTTTGCGCGAGCGGAACTGACGCACCTGGGTTACGAGTTCAGTTGGTTCGTCGTGAACGCGGTCGACTTCGGTGTGCCCCAGAACCGCAAGCAGGGCGTCCTCGTCGCCATCGAGCAGGAGTGGGCCGCGGCGTTCCGGCCACCGGCACCGACTGTGCTGCGGCCCGCGACGGTCGGTGCCGTTCTGGGACCGACCATGGCCTCACGCGGTTGGCACGACGCCGCCCGCTGGGCCGCCCAGGCCGATCGACCGGCTCCGACGCTGGTCGGTGGATCGAAGAACCGGGGCGGTGCGGATCTGGGACCGACTGGAGCCAAACAGACCTGGGCAGCCATGGGTGTCAACGGTCACACCGTGGGTGACAAGGTGCCCGATGCGGACTTCGTATGGGACCCCGAGCTCGGCAGGGACCACATGGTGAAGATCACCGTCGAGCAGGCCGCGCTGTTGCAGGGCTTTCCCGGCACGTGGGACATCGCCGGGCGCAAGACCGCCCGATACCGCCAGGTCGGGCACGCGACACCACCGCCGGTGGGAGAGGTACTGGGGCGGGCTGTGGCCGCAGCGCTGATTCTGGATCCAGCAGTCCCCGCCGCCGGCTACACTTCCGCCACATGACCAGCAAGGCGTCCCACAAGCCCATCCTCGACCAGCCTCAAATCCTCGATCTCTTCGCAGGTCCCGGAGGGCTGGACGTCGCCGGTCACTCACTCGACATCCCGAGTCTCGGTATCGAGTGGGACAAAAGCGCGTGCCTGACCCGTTACGCCGCCGGCCTGGACACCCTTCACGCCGATGTCAGTGCGGTGCGCAGGGGTGCCTTCGAGTCGCTGCCGCCGGAGATCAACGTGCTCGCCGGCGGCCCTCCGTGTCAGACCTACTCGGTGGCCGGGCACGGTGCCGGACGCCAAGCCCTTGACAAGGTCAAGGGGTACATCGAGCGACTGATGGCCGGCGAGTCCGATCAGAAGATCGACGAGGAACTGGCGGCGCTCCCCGATCCACGCACCGCACTGGTCCTCGAACCGCTTCGATACGCGATTCAGGCGACCCGGAGCGCGAACCGGGAGAACCGACCGTACGACGTCATCGTTCTGGAGCAAGTCCCCGCAGTTGCCCCGCTGTGGGAGCACTACGCCAAGGTGCTCGCCGGGACAGGGCTCCCTGACGGGACCACATACAAGGTGGTCGTCGGCGTTCTCGACACCGAGACCTATGGGGTGCCGCAGACACGATCCCGCGCGGTACTGATCGCTCGGCGCGAAGGGCTCGGGCAACCCTCGCTCCCGGCTGCGACCCACCGTTCCTACGAAGCGAAAGAATGGAACCGGAGGAACAGGAGCGGCGCATCCGATCAGGGCGCCGACCAGATCCGTCAGCCGCTCCTCGACGAGGACATCCCGACAGGGGGCGACGAGGTACTGCGGCCCTGGATGTCCATGCGTGATGCTCTCGCGAGCCCGGTGGGCTCGCACCCGGGGCGTGAGAGGCCCTTCCTGGTCCGCTCGAACTACGGCAGCTCCGGGAACCCGGGAAGGCGTGGAGTGCGGACCGACGAGCAGCCCGCCACCACCGTCACCGGTCGCATCTCCAGGTTCGTGGTTTTCGAACACCTCGACGAGAACATCGTCTTCGAAGGCCCGCGCTTCAGCATGAACGAAGCGGGGATGCTGCAGAGCTTCCCGCCGGACTATCCGTGGTCCGGTACAGCTCAGGCCCAGCAGGTGGGCAACGCCGTACCGCCACTTTTCGGCGCGCATCTGCTGAGCGCTGCTCTCGGACTCTCGAAGCCGGCCACGGAGACGCTGAGGAAGCCTTGGCAGCCGGCGACGGAGGAGCAGCGGGCCAAGCTGCGCAGCAATGGTTGTGGGACCGCCGACAACTGCACCGACAGGTGCCCGCGGGCCAAGGACCAAGTGCCGCCACCGTCTTCCGTGCGCCCACGCAAGAAAAGGGCGTCGGCAGAGTAGGTCGAGCACATGGCCGGAGACCCGCGGCAGCCCAGACGGCACGGGTCAGTCTCCGTTCCTCCGCCCCCGGACCGGCGCGGTCTCGAACAGTTCCGCGAAGTAGCCGGTGAGCGCGGCCACGGATTCCTCCGGGACGGGGTCCTCGTCGGGCCCGCTCGGGAGTTCGTACCGCTCGACCGGTGGCGCTGATTCCGCTTCCGCGATCCAGTCCCGCAGACGGGCGGGGTCGCGGGGCTGGTCCGGCGCGAGGATGTCGTAGATCAGGGTCGCTCCAGCCGCGTTGATCGCGACGCTGAGGCCGTTGACTTCTCGCCCGCTTGAGACCCGGCCGCTCTTCAGGAGACGGACCAAGGCCTGGGCGGTGGGACGGTGGTCGACCAGCCCACTCCGGAGGACGGTGTGGATGAGGTCCTGATTTCCACAGGCAACCTCGACCGGCCCGTAGTCCGGCCCGTTCCGGAAGAGTTCGGCCGCCCACCACAGACGGCAGAAGCACTGCCGGTCCGCGGGACCACGGAAGCGCTCCGCGGCGATACGCCTCTCCGGCCTGTTCGCCGTCGGCTCCGACAAGTGCCGCCAGGCGACGTAGTCGGGGGCCACCGCCAAGGCCAGATGGTTCCACAGACGCTTGTCCGCCGCTTCGCGCCGCGTCAGGCGCAGCGTGGCATGGAGCCTCGGCGCGAGCCATGCGTCGGCTCGGGTACGGTCCGCCCGGAACTCGAACATGGCGTCTTCCACGAGGCTCCGGATCGGCTCGACCCACCACCTGGCGTCGTCCTCGGGGAGCGGCTCCACGACCTTGGCGAGATCGATGCCGCCATGAACCTGTTCGCCTTTGAGCAACTCCTCGGTGAGGAAGGGATCGACGGCCGAGGTGGCAAGCAGCCCGAGGCGTCCCGGTACGTGGTTCGGTTGGGTGATCACGTGTCACTCTCGCGATTCGTCTGTTCCAGACTGCGGATGGCATAGGCGAGCGCCTTGGTGGCGTCGGCGCGGCGGACCGCCGCGTAGTGGATCCGCGTCTGAAGCTCCACCCAGCCCGAGTCACCGGTGCGCCGCCGATGGACTTGTCGGAGTGCCTCCTCCACATGGACGCCGGGAACGACGTCCGGGAGCATCTCCCGCAGCACCTCGCCCTGCCAGTCCGTCGGGAAGACCGGGCCGCCGCCGGGTTCCACCTCCAGATCACCGATGGCACCGTGGAACACCGCGGTCCAGACGTCGGTGGCCATCTGCGCGACCAAAAGGTCACGCACCTTGCTCTCCACTCCCGATCCGTTGCTGTCCAACAGGCCGATGACACCCTCGACATCGGTGTTCACGAACACGGTGGGGACTCTGGCCGAGGCGTCCACGATCCAGGGCGCGTCGGCGTAGGCATGGAGCCACTCCCGAGAGCTTTTCTTGAACGATGCTGTCTGTACGTCCAGTTGGAGTCCCCGGACCGGCTCGTCGGAGACCGTGTCGATGATCCAGCTCCGGTCGGTCTCGGCGATCGACCGTCCTCGCACTCCCTCCACGGTCCCTACGGCATACACGGCGAGGGATGCTCGCCCCAGGTGGTCGTCGCGAAGCACTTCCACGGAGCCCGACCAGTCTCTGCCGTCCTGCGCGTCACGCGTGAGCTCGGTGGAGGTGTGGACATTGGTCTCGCCGTCCGTCAGCACGGCGAGGACACACAGATCGGACCAGGCGGCGTCCGGCGCGTTCGCGCCGGGCGGCAGCGTCGCAGAGACCCCGACCGTGGCGCTGACCCAATCGGTGTGGCCCGCGATGCCGAGCGCGACGGCCTGCTGCTGAGTCGAGTACGCCGTGGTCTCCAGCTGGTCACGGGTGCCGTCGGAGAGCTTGAGGGCGACCGAGGTCACTCTGAGGGAGACCGGCCGGTTGAGCCGCTTGTACGGGTAGATCTTCACGCGTCACTCCCCCTTGCCGGTACGGAGTTCGACGACGAGCCGGGTGAGCATCGTCCTAACCGGGTGGCTGGTGACGTCGGTGGATCCCCGGAACTTCGCCCGACGCGTGCCGGGTGGGAAGCGCAGGGTACCGTTCTCCACCTCGCAGCCCTCGACCGCCACGAGCTCCGCCCAGTCCAGCTTCGGACGACCTCCGGAACGCACGTCCAGTTGCGCGACCGGCACCATCGGGACGATCTCCTCGCCCCGTGGGATGCTCACTTCGGCGATGATCCGCCACTCCCCGTCGTCGCCGACTGTCGCATCGAGCTTGTCCAGCACCGGCACGACCGGCCCGGCGGGCGTCTTGGCCTTGGGCCTGGTCCTCACGGTCAACGCCTTGCGTACAGCTTCACCGCCTTCGCCGCTGCTGCGTTTCGGCCGCGCCACGACTTCTCTGACCGCGCTGTTGACGTCGGTCGTCAGCGCGTTGATCCGCCGATACGCGGACGGCGACCAGCGCAGGGTCAGCTCCTCCGTCTGCCCCCAGCGGTCATGCTCGGGCGGTTCCGCCGCACGCAGGAAGTCCTCGGCCTCCTTCGCGAACGGGGCCGCTTCTCCGGCCGCCTCGCCCACCAGCAGAACAGCCTGGAAAGGGTTGGTGTTGAGCGGCAGCCTCGAAACGCCGGCCCTCCTGACGGTCATGCGGTTGCCGCGCAATGAGTGCACCTGGTTCTTACCGCCGTCCCCGTCCTTGTCCCGCTCGGCCTCGGTGACAAGCAGGACCGCCTGGTGCGTACCGAGCGTCCCATGGGCACCACCGGAGAGCGGTAGCTTCAGCGGAACGCTGCGCGCCACCACCTGCCCGGCCTCGGTGAGACGATCAACCGTGGTGCCCTCGTAGTGCGCCTTCAGGGCACGAGTCCGGGCGGGCTGCTCGGCAGACGGGTCCACCTGCTTCTCCGGAACGACCTCCTTGCCGTTCCGCAGGGCACGGACAGAGACCTCCAGGAGGGGAAGCCTGCTTCCTCCACCGGTCATCGCAGCCCAGAAGTCCCGTCCGAGCGCCTCGACCAGACGGCCGTGCATCTTGCGGATGTCACGCGTGTCCTCGTCGCCGCTCTCCTCGTTGTAGACGAACTCGTCGTCAGCGTCGGACTTCCCCTCGAGGCTGGCCACGTCGTGCGCACCGACGATGAGGAACGACGTACCGGGCTCGTCACCGTGCCTGCTCAGATGCAGGCGTGCCACCGTCTCCTCGTCCGCCCACCATGAACGGGCGACCATGGCACCGGGCGAATCGGGATCGGGGCGTCCGAACCATGCGGGGCCCGCGTACGGCTCCCCGGCCACCTCACGCCAGGGCAGTTCCAGACGACCGATGACCCGCCGCTCGGTGCGCCCCTCGTGAGGAACGGACAGAGTGGAGTTGATGAGTACAAGTCCGAGCGCGCTGGTGGCCCACAGCGTCGCCTTGCCCAGGCCGTACGAACCACCCGCACCGGGACCGGACTTGAGGCTTTCCAACTGACGCCTGACCACGGCCGCGAACTTGCCGTCCGCGTAGTCGTCGCCGATGAGCCCGGAAGCGTTGTAGTCGTCGACACGCAGCAGGACCAACCGGCCCTTCTCGTACATGTCCCTCACCCCGGCGTCCACGACCCGACCGACCTTCTGGTCACCGGCGGTCTCCGAGACGGCGGTGTAGTGCGGAAAGAGATCGCCCCAGAGGATCGCCTCGCGAAAGGCGTCCAGCGCCTCGCCAGTGAGCTCGTGAAGGGTGTAACGGACCCGGACCGGGCGGCCGTTCTCCGTCAACCGCTCGTCGAGGCTGTTCTGGCAAGTCTCTCGGGCGAGGACCTGCACGTCGGCGTCGAACGCAAAGGCTGCGGCATTGCCCAGGTCACGGCCACCGTCGGAGTAGCCGGGCCGGTGGTACCAACTGACCGGGAGACCGGCCTGAGTGTCGGTGGTACGGGTGTGCACCGTACCCACGTCGGTGCCGAGCGCCTTGGCGATGTCGGTCATGACGGTCGGGCGAGGAGTCGACCTGCCGGTGATCCACGCGGACACGGCGGCCCGGGTCAGCTTGAGCTCGTCGGCCAACTCGGCCTGCGTCTTGCCTGCAAGCTTGAGCTGTCGGGCCAACCATGGCCCGAACTCCTCACCTGTCTCCACGCTTCGCCTGCTCTTTCCTCGGTCCCATGCTGCTCGCATGTCGTGGAACCAAGGTTAATTTGACACTCACGACAGCGTCAACCAACAGTTGATCGAGCTTGACCATCCAGCGACTTCGACTCATTGTCCGACTTGCAACCAATGATCAACTTTCGAACCTTATGCTCCACTTCCTCAAGCGGATCGCTCAACTCCCCTAAAGGGAAAGGAAGTTGGGGTTGCGCATTCGAGTGGCGATCGATACCGTCGTTGACGATGGGGATTTCATCTCGCTCACGGAACCCGAAATCGGGGAAGGCTGGGCGACCTGAGGAGAAGTGCGTCCAAAATCCAACCGTACATACCATCGGAACCCCTCACAGAAGAACCTTCCGAAAAGGATTAGCCAAACGAGTTCTCCACCCCCCAGCGTGATTTGCTGGAAGGAATCCTCACTCAAGCTTCCGACCTATCCATTTTGTTTCACACGGGGGACGTGTACTCGAATACACCCCTGTGCAACTGCAGGATGCGACCTCAGGGGTGAATTACTCGATGAATGAACAGAACGAGGACGAGTCATCGAACTCGCAGCGCGACTCGAGCTCATTTTGGTTGGCCATGAAGACGGCGCGCAGTATGGCCGAGGTCCGGAGTGTTCTTCACTGTTTCGACGTGTCCGAAGAGGAATTTTCCAACCGGCTCCCCTCCCTGGCCAAGCTGGTTCAGGGACTGCCGGACGAGAGCGCACCCCCCACCTGATTCAGCACGTCGTGAGCCCGAAGTATCAGTCTCGCAACAACCGAGGCCTTCCCCCGGGGGCTCTCCTCCTCACGAAGGCATTGTGGCATCACGCCCAGCGCCACGACGAACACGGGCCGGCCGACGATATCGGTGGTCGGCCCGCCGTTCGATTTTTCGCCCGACCCTTTGACACCCCAGGAGCGCAGTAGCAGTGCTGTCTTCGTCCTCACCGGTAATCCAAACCGTTCTCGAGCAGTCCTCGCGTGTCCTGCAGACTTACGCCGTGGACCCGGGTCTCGTGGCCGAGCATGCCAATGGCGAGCGCCGTATCACCCAGGGCGGATATGGTGATCGCCAGCTTTTCGAACTCGTACAGAACGCGGCCGACGAAATTACCGGGGAGCAGGGCGGGCGGATTCACGTCGTCCTCACGGGCACCCACTTGTATTGCGCGAACGAGGGTAGTCCGGTGACCCCGGAAGGCGCCGAGACAATTCTTCGGATGAGTATGTCGAAGAAGCGCGGGGGCCAGATCGGACGTTTTGGAGTGGGCGTTAAATCGGTTCTCGTGGTGACCGACGCACCGGAATTCTTCAGCAGCACCGGAAGTTTCGGATTCGACCGCGCCTGGTCTCACGAGCAGATCAAGTCCGTGCCCGGCGTCACAGCACGCTACGGCGCGGAGTTCGACGCTCCCGTGCTGCGCATGGCCCGGCCTCTGGACGTGCAGGCCGAGCGCGCCTCCGATCACGTCCTGAACGAGCTGCTGAGCTGGGCCACCACCGTCGTCCGCCTGCCTCTGCTCCCGAAAGCCGACGACCGGCTGGGCCGGGACATGCACGGTGGCCGCGCAAAGGACCACGGCGAGCCCCGCGAAGAGTTCCCGGCCGGCTTCCAACTCTTCTCGCCACACGTTGCGAAGGTCGTGCTGGAGGACCGCCGGCCTCGGCCCATGGCCCGTCGGACGTTGACCGCCCAGCAGACCGGCGATCTGCACACCGTGGTCGAGGAGCGAACCGGGAAGGCCGTGACCACCGACCGGTGGCGCGTGTTCACTACCACCCACGAACCCGGTCCGGCGGCCCGTAACGACGCCGGAGAGCTGCACGACCGGCTCTCACTCGACCTCGCCTGGGGCGTCCCGACCCTGGAGAAGGACCGGGAGAGTGGCCTGTACGTCAGCCCGCGCTCCCGCGGACGCGGCACGTTCTGGTCCTTCTTCCCGACCAAATACGAAATGTCGCTGAGCGGCATTCTCAACGGCGCCTGGAAGACGAACGAGGACCGACAGAACCTCCTCGACTCCTCCCCCTTCAACCAGGAAATGATCCGAGCGGCGGCACAGCTGGTCGTCAAGTCGCTCCCCGCCTTGGCACCCGTCGAAGACCCGGCCGCCTACCTACCCTTGCTGCCCGGCCGTGTGAAGGAGGCGATCAGTTGGGCGGACGAGTTCCTGACCGAAGAGATCTGGATGCGTACCACGGTGAACGCATCGCTTCCTGACCAGAACGGCACGCTGCGCGTGCCGACCGAGCTGCGAGTACACCCTCGACCCAAGGACCCGAAGAAGGAATCCAAGTCTCTCCTCCGTTGGCTGCGGTTGTGGCACGAGTGCCCGGACCGTCCGACGAACTGGCTGCATCCGAGCGCCGAAGTGGACTCTCTGCGCTCCGGCAAGGTCGAACACATCCTCGGTGCGGCCAAGCACCGACGAGCGGACGTTCGCGACTGGTTGGAGGCCCTCGTCGAGAGCGGCACCGCTCGGGCATCCGCGACCGCGGTGCGCATTCTGGCCGACATGATCGAGGTCGGTTCCCCGTTCGTCGAGGAGGCCCGCAAGGCCCACATCGTCCTCACCGAGGAGCACGGTCTCGTCGCCCCCGTGCACGGCAAGGTGTACCGCCGCGCCGACCAGGGCGGACTGCGCGAGTCCCTGGTGTACGTGGTCGACGAACTCGCGCAGGACCCCTCGCTGGCGCACGCGCTCGACGTCCTGGGCATTCGGGAGGCCGACGTCGAGGGCCGGTTCGACAGCGTCCTCGATCAGGGCTTCGGTCATTACAGCGAATCGGACTGGGAGCGGTTCTGGGAGCTGTTCCGACAGGCCGGGGTCCGCAGGCTGGCCCACAAGGTCCTGGAGCGGGTACCCACACCGCGCTCGACGCTGCGTGTACGGACTGCCGACGGCCGGTTCAGGCCGCTCGAGGACTGCATGCTGCCGGGTGTCGTGGTCGATGCCGAGCGTGATCCGAGCATCGCCGTCGACATGGCGTTCCACTCCGACGACACCCCCTTCTTCTCCCAGGTCGGTCTGCGAGAACGACCGTCCGGCGGGGTCCGGCCGCAGGAGGGCGAGGCGTGGTTCGAGGAGTACCGAGAAGCCCTCCACGCTGCCTATCTGCGCGGCCTGGACACTCGCGCCCCGCGTCCGGCACTGAACCGGATGAAGGTCGAGGGCGCCGCGATCGGTGGCCCGCTCCACATCTTCCGTGCCCTCTCCGAGGAATCCCGCGCCGCGTTCCTGAAGGTGCTGCCCGACGACGCCGTGGTGGACAACTGGACACGCCAGATCGGCGCGCAGACCAACACTCGCCAGGCGGTGCCCTCACCGATCCGGTGGATGTTGAGGAAGTTCGGCACGATCGCCACGTCCCAGGGGGTCAAGCCGCTGAAGGAGGCCGTCGGTCCCCAACTCGCCGGCTACCGGGACGTGCTGCCGGTCGCCGACATCTCCCCCGAGAAGGCCCGCAGGCTGCGACTTCCGACCACCGTGGACGAGGTTCCGGCCGACCGTTGGGACGCTCTCCTCGACGAGGTGACCCGTAGCGAGGACGACTCGTTCGTCGGTGCCACCTACGTGATGCTGACCCGGTTCGGCGCGGAATTCCCCGAGGACTCCCTGACCCGTTGCCGGATCGGCGACGTCTGGGGCACCCGTCCCGACGACGAGATCACGGTCGCCGTCGGAGCCGCTCAGTACCGGGCGCTCCGCGTCGAGGAGCTACCGGCGCTGATCGTGCCGACGGCCGAGGACGCCGAGCTGATGATCGAGAAGTGGGGCATGCTCCGCTACTCCGACGTGATCAGCCGGGAGACCCGTGAAGTACCGGAGGGTGACCCCGTGCCGCTGGTGGAGCTGTTCCCTGCCCTACGGCAGCGCCTGAGCAGCGGGAACCGGAGCAGCACGGTGCAACGGTGCAGCGAACTGGAGGAGGTCACCCGTACGCCCAACGGCACGCACGCCTCCCCTCTGGACGCCGTACGCCAGGACGGCACGGTCAAGGTCCGCGTTCCTCTGGACCCCGAGCCGATGCTGCGCCTGATCGACCGCGAGCTGGGCCTCGGCCTCGGCCCTGCTGGTTGCCGCGCCGTCCTGGAGCACCAGGACCGCATGGCTCGTGACAGCGAGTTGAAGGCGGCGCAGAAGGCCGTGCGAGAGTCCGCGGACGTGGTGACCAAGATCGAGCTGCTGGTCGGTGCCGACGCGCTCCGGGCCGGTCTCCCGGAGGGACTGATGGAGGCCGAGATGCAGGCGACCGACGGCGCGGAGCCGTCCGGGCGCCGCATCGCGCAGATGGCGTTCAACGCGCACGGTGACGGAGTGCTCCACCAACACGCCCGGGACATCCAGGCGCGCTTTCCCAACGCCCCGATTGCGTACGGCGGTTCGTCGGCGGCCATCGCGTTCGTCTCGGAAATGAGGCTGCCCGTCTCGTTCGCCGGTTCCAGGACTCCGTCCCTGCCTCCGTTCGAGACCGTGGAAGGCCCTCGGGACTTCCCCAGTCTCCACGGCTACCAGGAGGACCTGGTCCGGAACATCTCCACGATGCTCGATCGACTGGCGCCCCAGCGTGGAATGCTGTCGCTGCCGACAGGCGCCGGCAAGACCCGGGTCACGGCCGAGGCCGTGATCCGATGGGTGAAGCGTGTCGGCGACCTGAGAGGTCCGCTGCTGTGGATCGCGCAGACCGAGGAGCTGTGCGAACAGGCCGTCCAGAGCTGGAAGTTCGTCTGGAGCAAAGTGGGCGCCGAACGCCCGCTCACCATCAGTCGGCTGTGGAGCACCGGCGAGGTCGGCGACGTCGTCGACCACCCGCACTTGGTGGTCGCCACCGACGCCAAGCTGGAGCGGTGCCTGGGCACCGACCAGTACGCCTGGTTGCGCCAGGCGTCGCTGGTGATCGTGGACGAGGCGCACACCGCCATTTCCAAGCGATACACCGAGATCCTGGGGCAGTTGGGACTCACCCAGTACGAGACCGGGCGGCATCTCCTGGGCCTGACCGCCACCCCGTTCCGCAACCGCAACGAGGAGGAGACCCGCCGCCTGGCCGGCCGATTCGGCAACCGACTCCTCGACCAAGGAGTCTTCCCGTCGGGCGACCCGTATCGCGACCTCCAGGACTGGCGCATCCTGGCTCAGGTCGAGCACCGCACTCTGGAGGGTGGCCGGATCGAACTCACCCGGGACGAGAAGACACACGCCGATCGCATGGCGATGCTCTCACGCTCCGCCGAACAGCGGCTGACCGACGACCACGCGCGCAGTCGGCGGATCGTCGACTCGGTGGCCGAGCTGCCGGACACCTGGCCTACGTTGCTCTTCGCGACCTCCGTCGACCACGCCAAATATCTGGCGGCCATGCTCAACGACCGAGGTGTCCCGTCCGCCGCCGTGGACTCGACGACCAGTACCCAGGACCGTCGCACCCGCATCGAGAACTTCCGAAACGGACGTATCCGTGTCCTCACCAACTACGGTGTGCTCACCCAGGGATTCGACGCGCCGGCCACGCGTGCCGTGGTCGTGGCGCGACCGGTCTTCAGCACCAACGTGTACCAGCAGATGATCGGTCGCGGACTGCGCGGACCACGGAACGGCGGCAAGGAGAGCTGCCTGATCCTCAACATCAGCGACAACATCACGAACTTCGACACCGCCCTCGCCTTCACCGAGTTCGAGCACCTCTGGAGCCGGAAGTGACCGACGCCTACCAGGACAGCCCTCCGCTCACCGACGAGCAACAGGCCGTCGTCGAAAAGCCCTGGGACGCGCGTGTCCTGGTCACCGCGGGCGCCGGGGCAGGAAAGACACACACCCTGGTGCGCCGGCTCGACGCGCTGTGCGGTCACGAGGACTCCGAGCAGGCCCTGGAGGCGGCCGAGATCCTGGTGCTGACCTTCTCCCGAGCGGCGGCCAGGGAACTGCGCGAACGGATCTCTCGGCACGGAAAACGAGCTCACCGAGTACGCGCCCGTACCTTCGACGCGTGGGCCTATGAGGTGCTCCTCCAGGCACACCCGGACGGCGAGTGGGGTGCGGTCGGCTTCGACGAGCGGATCACCGCCGCGACCCGGGCTGTCGAGAAGGGCGCGCTGGAGATCGGCGACGCGGGGCCACCGGCCCATGTCGTCATCGACGAGGTGCAGGACCTGCTGGGCAGCCGCCGTGAACTGGTGGAGACGCTTCTCGACCGGTACCAGGACAGCTGCGGGTTCACCGTCGTCGGAGACGCCGCCCAGTCCGTGTACGGCTTCCAGATCGAGGTCTTGGGCGAGCGCGCCGACGAGACCGGCCGATTTTTCGACTGGCTGCGCTGCTCCTATCCCGACGACCTGGTGGAGCTGCGTCTCACGCGGAACTTCCGAGCCACCACCGCCGAGGCCCGGGTCGCGCTGGCGCACGGCCCCCTTCTCCAGCAGGTCACCGACCCGGACGAGGCCGGGCGGCTCTACGACGAACTGCGCGATCTGCTTCTGGATCCCGCGAACGGCCTCGGCGACCTGGACGACGAGTTCACCCTGGCCGGCCTGCGGGACCTCTCCGACACCTGCGCCGTCCTCACCCGTGACAACCAGCAGGCCCTCGTGATCTCCGGCCTGCTGCACGCGCACGGCATCGACCACCGGCTGCGGCGCCCGCTGGAGGAGCGTCCGGTGCCGTACTGGGTGGCCGAGTTGCTGCGTCGCACGGAGGCTACCGGCCTCAGCGAGGACCGATTCCGTACGGTCCTCTCGGAAATCCCTCTTCCCTACGAACCTGACGCCGCCACCCTGTGGACGGTGCTGCGTAGGGTCGCGCGCGGAGCGGGGCGCGGGGTGCTCGACCTGGATCGGCTGCGCAGCGCGGTCGCCGAAGGCAGGTTCCCGGACGAGGCGGCTGACCCGGAGAACGCCCCCCTCGTCGTCTCGACGGTGCACCGAGCCAAAGGGCTGGAGTTCGATCGGGTGATCGTCCTGACGCCACCGACCCTGGCCGAGCTCCACAAGCGGTACCAGGACGAGTCGGACCTGCCTGCCGAAGCCCGCGCCCTGTACGTGGCCATGACACGCGCCCGCCAGGACCTGTATCACGTGGCCCCTCCCGAACTGCCGCACTTCAAGCGGGCGGGGAGCCAGAGCCACGGCCGGCGCTATCTCGGGTCGTGGCGGTCGTACGACAGGCACGGGATCGTCGCCGAGGCGGGCGACGTGTGCCGGGACGACCCGCCAGGCCATGAGGTCGACGCCGTCGCCACCCAGGCGTATCTCCTGCAACAGGTGCGCCCCGGCCAGGAGGTGCTGCTGCGCAAGCGCCACGACCTGCCGATGAGCGAGGGCGAGAGCCCACCGTACGTCCTGATGCACGACGGCAAGGAGATCGGCGAGGCCTCGCAGCGGTTCCGCAAGGATCTCTTCCAGGTACAGAAGGTCAACCGCACCTGGGACCCTTGGTGGCCTGACGAGATCCACGACCTGCGGATCGACACCCTGGAGACCGTGACGGGCAGTACCGCCGCCGGCGCGAACGCCGGGCTCGGTGAGCGAGGCGTGTGGATGGCCCCCCGGATCACCGGTATCGGCCGGTACCGCAGGGCCGACAACGACGAGGAGCAGGGCGCATGACGCAGGTGGCAGGCAGGCACTCCGAGTACTACCGGGTCCGGGACGAGGAACTCCTGGTGGGGCTTCGCCGTGAACTCCTGGGCCCCGCCGCCGATGCCGAACCGGACGATCGGGGCGAGGTGCTCACCCAGGACGCGCCGATCGACCGCTACCTGACCGGCGTTCTGTACCCACGTGCCACGAAGGAACGCACAGCGGAAGAGGCCGCCGAGCAGAACGGCCCGGACGACGCTCCCGTGACCACCCGTGGCGACGGCGAGGAGTCCGGCACCCTGCCGGAGGTCGGTGCCTCCGGGGACAGGCGGCCTTCCTCGATGGGCCTGACCTTCGCCGTCAAGCCGGGCATAAGCCGCACGATCGTTGTGTCGGCGCGTGCGGCCGTCTACGAGCCCACGGACGCCGACGGCAAGCGGATCCCGGCCCGTCGCGCCGAGGCCCGTACTGTGGACGACCAGCGTGAACGGTGGCGCCGCCGGGAACTCTCCTTCTCCGAGCAGCGCTTCGACGTGACCGAGGTCGCTCCGAAGGAGCCGATTCCGCTCAGCGACGAAGCCTCACTGCACGTCAACATCCGCCGCTTCGACGAGACCACAGGCACGGTCACGATCACGGTCACCCTGATCAACACACAGAAGATCGGTGAGTGGGATCTGCAGGACGCGTTCTCCCTCTTCCAGTGCGGGCTGACGGTCCGGGCCGCCGACGGCTCCGACGCGTTCGTCGAGCGCCCGGCTCCGGACGCCGCCCACGACCCGGAGGTCGCCACGAGTCGGCTGCTGCACCGCCACGCCCCGACCTTCGCCGTCGGGCACGGCTGTGCCGCCGAATGGGACTGGAATCCGTGGCCTGTCGGCGTGACCGACACGACCCCGGAGATCGCCGTCCCCGAGGTGCGGAGCCAGTTCGTGCCGACGGTGGAGGTGCTGCTCACCGACTCCAACCCCGAGATCGACAGCTCGGCGCTGTCCATGCTGGGTTTGGCGGAGAGGTCCGCCGCCAAGATCCTGACCGCGCTGGAAGGGCTCGCCGACGGGTACGAACGCTGGATCGATCGCAAGGCGGCCGAGACAGAGGATCTGGCCGACGGACCGTACGAGGAACCCGCGCGGGGGCAGGTCAAGGCCTGCCGCGAGGCTCTCGACCGGATCCGCGAGGGCATCGAGCTGTTGCGGACCAAGCCCGATCTGATGAAGGCTTTCCGACTTGCCAACCGCGCCATGGCCGACCAGCGTGCCCGCAGCGCCTGGGTGAAGAGAGGGTGCGCAGGCGTCCCCGAGCCGACCGCCGGACGCTGGCGTCCCTTCCAGATCGCGTTCGTCCTTCTGTGCCTGGCCGGCATCGACGACCCCGAGCATCCTGACCGGAACATCTCCGATCTGTTGTGGTTCCCCACCGGTGGTGGCAAGACCGAGGCCTACCTCGGCCTGATCGCCTTCACCTCGTTCCTGCGCCGTATCCGCAGGGGCGCGGACGGCGGCGGTGTCACCGTCCTCATGCGCTACACGCTGCGGCTGCTCACCCTCCAGCAGTTCGAGCGCGCTGCGATCCTTCTCTGCGCCATGGAGCACATGCGGCGTCGGACACCCGAACTGGGTCGTGAGGAGTTCTCCGTCGGCATGTGGGTGGGACGTTCGGCCACCCCCAACACGCTGACCGAGGCAGGCCTGAAGCTCGACGAGCTACGCGCGAACCTCGACAAGCGCCTCGCCACCGAGAATCCCGTCCAACTGCACGCCTGCCCTTGGTGCGGAACCCGCCTCGACGCACGGAACTACGAAGTCGACGAGGACGCGAAGCGGATGCACGTCCGATGCCCCGGTGCGGACTGCGACTTCGCCGACGGCCTGCCCGTCCACCTCATCGACGAGACGGTGTACGACGCACGGCCGACACTGGTGATCGCCACTGTGGACAAGTTCGCTTCGATGCCCTGGCGTCCGGCGACCTCCGCGCTCTTCAACCGCGACGACGACACGGAGGGCGGCACCCCGCCACCGGAGCTGATCGTCCAGGACGAACTCCACCTGATCTCAGGCCCGTTGGGCACACTCACCGGCCTCTACGAAACGGCCGTGGACGCCCTCGCCGACCGGCCCAAAGTGATCGCCTCCACGGCGACCATCCGTCGCGCGGCCGATCAGGGACGCCACCTCTTCGCCCGCGAAGTACGGCAGTTCCCACCCGCCGGCCTCGACGCCCGCGACTCGTGGTTCGCCGTGGAGACACCCCGCGAGGAGAAGGCGAGTCGCCGCTACGTCGGCCTCCTTGCCCCCGGCACCAGCCAGGCCACCCTCTTGATCCGCACGTACGCCACCCTGCTCCACCGGGCCGCGCAGGCGAAGACCGAGGACGAGGTACGCGACGCCTACTGGAGTCTCGTCGGCTACTTCAACAGCCTCCGACTGTTGTCCGCGGCCGAACTCCAGGTCCACGACGACGTGGTGGCCTATCTCGAGGTGCTCGCCGAGCGCGAGGGGGTGCAAGTCCGACCGGTGGTGAACTACTCGGAGCTGACGAGCCGTATCGACGCCAGTGAGATCCCCACCCGCCTCAAGGGCATCGAGAAGCGGCTGCCCGACGAGGACACCGTGGACGTTCTCCTGGCCACCAACATGATCGCGGTCGGCGTGGACGTGGACCGCCTCGGTCTCATGGCCGTGATGGGCCAACCGCAGACGACCGCCGAATACATCCAGGCGACCAGCCGCGTCGGCCGCGCGCACCCCGGCCTGGTCGCGGTCATGCTCAACTCGACACGTTCCCGGGACCGTTCCCACTACGAGAGCTTCCAGCATTTCCACTCGGCCCTGTACCGCGAGGTCGAGTCCACCTCCGTCACGCCCTTCTCCGCCCGCGCCCGCTACCGGGGCCTGCACGCGGTGATCGTCGCCCTCGCCCGCATCATGATCCCCGCCGCCCGACCCAACGATGGCGCCGGCAAGGTCGAGGCCTACGAAGAGGTACTCCGTGGCCGCATCAAGACGATCCTCCTGAAGCGCGTGGACGCGGTCACTCCGGAAGAAACCAAGGCCGTGTCCCGGGCCTTCGACGAGTTCGTCGACTGGTGGTGCAAAGAGGCCGGCATCCACAACGTCCTGCTGTTCGAGCCCAAGAGGGGCAGTCGCACGCCTTCGCTCCTCAAGGCCTACGACGACGAGTCCGAGGGCACCGGGGCATACCCCACGCTGTGGAGCCTGCGTGACGTCGACGCCGAGACCGCCCTGTTCCTGGAGGGAACCCGATGACCCCGCCCCCCGCCCGCCGTCGCCGTACCGGCGCGGACGGCGCCACACCCGCCCACAACTTTCCGCGGCGCGGTGCGGTCCGCCGCGCCCAGGCGATCACCACGTACGGCGTCGGGTCGCTCATCGCCGTGGACCACGAGTCCTTCATCGTCTCGGGACTCGACGAGGCCGACCGGAGCTGGAGCCCGGACGAGGCCCCGCAGATCCACGAACGGCGGCTGGCCCGAGTGCTCGACGTCGACTGCTTCCGGCTGCCGCCCGCTTCCGACGACACCAGCAAGGACGGCCTCCGGGTCCGACGGTTCCCCTTGATGCATTCCTGCCCGGAGTGCAACGACCTGCAGCGGCACCGCGACTTCAACCCGCCTGCCGGGAGAAGCGTCTGCGGCACGTGTGAGGTCGACCTGGTCCCCTCCCGTTTCGTCGTCGCATGCGAGGCCGGACACCTCGACGAGTTCCCGTACCGGCAGTGGGTGCACCGTTCCGCGGACCGTGGCGCCTCGACGGCGGCACAGTGCGGGGGGAAACTCAAGATGCGCACGTCCGGACGTACTTCCTCCCTGCGCTCCATCCTCGTCTCCTGCACCTGTGGGCAGGCTCCCGAGGTCTCGATGGAGGGTTCCTTCCGGAGGAGAGCACTCAAGGATCTGGGCCTCAAGTGCCGCGGCTCCCGTCCGTGGCTCGGCGCGTCCGCCGTCACGGGTGGATGCGGACTCCCCCTGCGCACCCTGCAGCGCGGTTCGTCGGCAGTCTGGCAGCCGGTGTTGAAGTCGGCGCTCTCCATCCCGCCGTGGAGCAACCGCCGCGCGGATCCGCTCGCCGAACACTGGGACCAACTGCGCGAGCTGAAAAGCCGCGCAGAGGTCGAGATGTGCCTCAAGTTCGTCTTCAAGGGCGAGAGCCCGGTTCCGATCGACGAAGTCATGGCCTTCCTCGACGCCGAGCGGGAGGAAGACCCCACTGGCGACGAAGCGTCCTCCTTCGACCATCGCTATCGTGCCCTGCGCAACAAGGAATACGAGCGTCTCCGCTCCGGCAACGACGAGAGCGAGCACTCCCGTGACGAGGAGTTCGTCTGCGAGACCCCGCTGGGCGACCGAAGCGTGCTCGACCCGCTCGGCGTCACCGGCCCGATGCTGGTCAAGAAGCTCCGCGAGGTGCGTGCCCTGAAGGCGTTCACCCGGCTCGTCGACGCCGAGTCGACGACCGATCCCAAGGAGATGTCGCTCTCCGAACGCTCCCTGCGTTGGCTCCCGGCCATGGAGGTTCGGGGCGAGGGAGTCTTTCTCCGTCTGAACGGGGATCGACTCGGCGCCTGGGAGAAATCCGCTGCGGTGGCAGCTCGGATCGAACGGATGCGTACAGCCCACCAGCGGATGTTGGAACAGCGGGCCGACGACCCGAGCCGCGTCGTCCCCTCCCCCGCCACCCCTCGCATGGTGCTGCTGCACACTTTGGCCCACGTCCTCATCAACGAATGGAGCCTGGAAGCGGGCTACCCGGCCGCGTCCCTGCGCGAGCGCCTCTACGCCGCCGACGACATGGCCGGGGTGCTCATCTACACGGCGACGAGCGACTCCGCGGGCAGTCTGGGTGGCCTGGTCGCTCAAGGTGAGCCAGGGATTCTCGCACGCACGGTCCGTTCGGCCGTCCGCCGTGCCGAGTGGTGTTCCTCGGACCCGCTCTGCATGGAGACCGAGGCGTCCGGCGCCGGCGGAATCAACCTGGCAGCCTGCCACGCCTGTGTGATGCTCCCGGAGACGAGTTGCGAGCACAACAACATCCTTTTGGATCGAGCGCTGCTCATCGGCACCCCGGACGATCCCCGCGTGGGCTTCTTCGCGACCGTACTGGAGCGGTGACACCGGACGGACCATGGGACACCAACCGGATCGGCTGATCAGCATCGGCTCCTGACAGAGAACGAGATTCGGTAGGGTGGCCGACGCTCCGATTCAGGTCCCTGCCGCTGCAGCCGTGCACGGAAGGTGCGGCGAGCGGTGGTTCCTCGCCTTGATGCCATGCGCTTCTCCGGTCATGCGCAGAGACGGCCCGGTGGGTGTCCGCCCTCATGCACTCGAACCACGACCCTCTGTCGCCGCGGTTGACCGGAGTTCGGCTTCAAAGCGGCTCTGAGCACGATCCAAGGCTTCGTCCACATCGCAGCCATGCACACGAAGCCAATGGAGGAAGTCCGTGATGGCGGTGATCACCGAGTCCTCGGCCACGGCCCTCCCCAGTCTCGTCGGGCCAGGTCGGTGAAGCGCCTTTTCACCGGCACAGAGCCGCAGCAAGGCCTCAGCCCGGCGTACACCCGGACCTTCCACATGGCTGTCCGGTGACTCGAGGCCCGTTGCCAGCTCACACCACGCGACTTTCCGGTCGGGACGGAGCTGCACGCCCCAGCGCGAGGCGACCGCGTCAACGAGAGAGACACCTCGGCCGCCCTCCGAACCGACGTGCATGTCGCGGAGCACGGGCAGGGCGCGCGTGTCGGGGTCGTGGACCTCGATGCGCAGGTGGACGCCGTTCATCGACACCGCGAGCCTGGCCGGGGTTCCCGGGCCGACGTGGGTGATGACGTTGGAAACGAGCTCGCTCATGCAGAGCTGGGCGTCGTCGATGACTTCCGGTAGGCCCCAGATGCCCAGATGCAGCCGCATGATCCGGCGCAGGGCGGCCACCTCCGTCGGCTCGGCGGTGAAGGCAAGGTCCCACGGTTTGCGCGTCATGCATGCGTGCTGACCCATGAGAAGCCCTTTCGTCGCAGGTGACACCCCATGAAGACACACAGCGTCACGGGATATCACGATGAGTTGCTTTGCCTCAGGGTGCAGCCTGCGAATCCCCCTGTGCAATGTGCACGGCGAGAATCCCACTTCCGAGTGATTGGCAAGCGTGCCCCTTGGCCTGAGACTGAACGTCCGCTATCCAAAACGGGGTTGATATGGCCGGATCACCGACGGCACGCCGTCGTCGTCTCTCGATCGAGCTGAAGAAGCTCCGGGAACAGTCGACGCTCACCTGCGCCCAGGTGGGCGCCGGCCTCGACTGGAGCGGTTCCAAGGTCAACCGCATGGAGACGGGCAACGGCCGGGTCCAGCCGTCCGACATCGACGCCCTCTGCCGGTTCTACGGCACCAGCGACGAACTGCGCGAGTTCCTCAAGTCGTTGGCCCGACAGGCCAAGATGCGCGGCTGGTGGCAGGTCCACGGGGCGGGGGTTCCGGAGTGGTTCAACATCTACATCGGTCTGGAACAGGAGGCGTCGACCTTCCGGCAGTACCAGTGCGAGTTGGTGCCTGGTCTCATGCAGACCCACGCGTACACCTCCGAACTCCACAAGACCGGTTCGCAGATGTCCGCCGAGGACGTCGACAGGGCCGTACGGGTCCGGATGGAGCGTCAAGCCCTGCTGATGGGTTCGGACGCGCCCGAAGCCTGGTTCATCGTGAACGAAGGCGCTCTGCGCAACGTCATCGGCGACCGTGCGCTGATGCGCGAACAGATGGAACGCCTCCTGGAAGCAGCCCAGTTGCCGGCCGTCACGCTTCAGGTCCTCGCCTTCGACTCCGGTACCTATCCGGCCACCGGCTCCTTCACCATGCTGGGCTTCCCTGCACCAGAAGACCCGGACATCGTCTACCGCGACGGAATCACCGACGCCGTCTACCTGGAGGGCGAGCATCATGTTCGTGAGTACACCCGAGCGTTCGACGGTCTGCGCGCCGCGGCTCTGAGCCCTCAGCGTTCGGTCCACCTCATCGAAACCGTCCTGAAGGAGTACGCGACATGAGCAACGCAACGCCCGGCAGGAAGAGCCGTCCGGCGTGGTTCACGTCGTCGTACAGCAACGGGGCGGGAGGGGAGTGTGTCGAGTGCGCGCTGGTGGACGACGGCGCGTTGGTACGCGACTCGAAGAGTGCGGGAGGGCCCGAGATCGCCGTACGAAGCGGGGCTTGGTTCTCCTTCCTGCGTGCCGTGAAGCGCGATGCCGAGAGCTGACCGCACCTGAGGTGATGCCCGTTGCCGGATTACCGCAGCGCCTCGATCGCCCGCAGTATCAGCGCCCGGGCATCCGCTCCGTAGACGGCCATGCGGCGCAACCGCTCGAAAGCCTTGATATACAGGGCGATCTCCGAAGGCTGGGTGATGTTCACCTCGGCGGAGATCAGTTCGACGGACACGAGAGTGTCGTCGTGGACGTCGAACGTCTCCTGCGGCCAGAGCGTCCGTTCGCGGGTCGACATCGGGATGACGCCGAGGGACACCGCCGGGAGCGCCCCGGCGGTCAACAGGTAACCGAGCTGCGCGGCCATCGCGTCCGCGTTGCCGAGCTGGTAGTACAGCACGGCCTCTTCGACGACCATCACGAAGCGGTGGCCGGGCTCATGGATGATCCGGGAGCGCTGGAGGCGTGCCGACGCGGCTTCGGCCGCGTCGTCGGGAACCTCGAGAAGGCGTGCGTTGGTGCTGAGCAGCGCCCGCGCGTATCCCTCTGTTTGCAGCAGCCCGGGCACCAGGACCGGGGAGTACGTGCGCAGCAGGTCCGTTTCCCGGTAGAGCTCCACGTAACTGTCCTGGAGCTTGCGAAGTCCCGCCCGCACGCGTTGCCGCCACTCGCGGTAGAGGGACTCCGCGTCCTGGGAGGCCGCGATCAGATCCTCGGCCTGGTCCTCGGCGCCGGTCGCACCGCACCACGAGCGGATGTCCGCGGGGGACGGGGGCGTCCGGGCGTTTTCGATCCTGGACGTCTTGGCGTGGTGCCAACGGCATTGCGAGGCCAGCTCGGTGACCGTGAGGCCGGCGTTTCTCCTCAGGTCGCGCAGTCGCCGCGCCACGTTCTCGCGTGCGGCCTGGGCGGAGGAGGACGGGGAGATGGACATGAGCTGGCCGAGGACGCTTTCTGTCAGTGGATCTCGTAGTCGTCGTGCGGGACGGCACGCTCCCATACTGCCTCGAAGGCGTCGGAACACTGCTTGACGAGGTTGGGTTCCGTGCGCAGTTCGTTGGGTGTGCCACTCCAATCGCCGTTGCCCGCGAAGTGGTTGAAGAGTACTTGGGCGTCGTCGAAGATCCACAGGTCGGCGCCGGGCAGCATCAGGTCGGCCGCCTGCCGACGCGGCAACCAGCGCACTCGTTCGCCCGCCCGCACGTTGACGACGGTTCCGGCGTGCTCGTAGCGGATGTAGGCGGTGACCGGCTCGGACACGATGCGGGCCCGTCGTACGACGACCCCGCGGGCCACTGTTCGGGAGATCAGGTCCACCCAGGGCGCCCAGTACTCCGAGCTGGGATCGGCGTCCCGCCGGCCGGTGCGCAGCCAGGTGTCGTAGTCGTCCGCCTCGTCGCCGACGGCGTACTCGTCACGCATCTCCAGGTGTACGGCGGAGTGTTGCGCGGCCTCCATCAGCTCGTCAAAGCCGGGTACGTTCTGCGACATCGCAGGCCTCCCGCAGGATCGGCACCAGGCGTGCTGGGATGCGCACGACCGTCTCGTGGTCGGGGATGCCCTTGGCGTGCCCCGGTGCCGGGTTCTCCACGCACTGGGCTCGTGTCGGCTCGTCCGCCGTGTAGCTCTGGATCACGATGTCAGAGGTCTCCAGGTCGACCCACGCTGTGGGCGACCCGTTCTTTCCCGTATCCGGGTCGATCCCGATGAACCGTAAGCGCATGGCTGCCTCCGTATTGGTCCTGTGCGCTGATGTGCACCAAATTTCCCGCCTCTGAAGCGTCTGGTCAAGGCCACAAAGCAGCCAGACATCGCATTTGAGATGGTGTGCACATCTGTGCACATCTCTGGCTGCACCGCGTGCCTCGGCCCTAGCTTCGGCAAGGTGACCTTCGAGACGAGAACTCGGGCTCCACAACCCGTCCCACCAGAAACAGGGATCCGCCTCCACACCCGCGCCGTCCGCGAGTTGGCCACTGCCTACTGGCTGCTGTCGGCTCACCCCATACCCGGCAACGCGGCGGCGGAGTGGACGGAACAGGGCATCGCGCTGCTGCCCCTCGGCACCGTCATGTCAGCCGTACGGCTGCCGCAGGACCTCGTGCGCGCCGTGGCCGACAGTCATGAGCGCGAAGACATCGACTCGTTCCTCCGCGAGGCACTCGATGCCGGTCCGGTCATCTGCGATCCGCAGGGCGCCCGGTACTACGCCCTTGTCCCCGCCTGCATGCCCACCAATTGGCGCATGGCCGTCCTGGAATGGCGCGCGCTGGGCGTGAAGTGCCTGGGCCCCGGCTCCTATCTCGGAGTACCGAGACCGCAGTCCGTCTGCCTCGAAGCCGGTACGCGGAACTCCTATTGGGCCGTGCCCATGCCCTCGGCAGGCGCACTGTGCCGCCCCCTCGACATCGCTCGGCTCATCGCCGCCGGAAAGCAGCTGACGGGCGATGAGCAGTGAAAGCACGTTCCCACGCGAAGGAGCTCACCCCATGGCCCCCATGGCCCCCACCGCCGTCACCACCCAGACCCGCACCGGCCGCTCCCTCGTCACCGATGTCGAGTTCGAGACTCTCGCCGCGTTCTGTGCCGACGAGTACGGCCTGGAGCGCTGTGTCGCCGACCGGGTCGTCGATCAGGCCCTCGCTCTCGTCTTCGTCATGGGGTCGAGCGGTGAGGGCGGGAGCATGGCGCCGTCGCGGCAGGTCGACCCCGGGTGGCACACGCTCATCCTGCACACCGGCTGGTACGCCGACTGGTGCGCGCGCAGCTTCGGCTACTTCCTGCATCACCAGCCGAACTCCAAGGTCCGGACGCGCGGGCTGATGGTCGACGTCGTCGGCAGAATCCGGGCCGCGGGCTTCGACGTCGACGAACGGCTGTGGGGTACGGCCGCCGAGTGCAACCCGCCCGCCTGCTGCGGCGACGGCCCCTGCTGCTGAGCATCCCCTTCCCCGCCGTGCGGGCCGGCCGTCTCCACGGTCGGTCCGCCCCGCCTCACGCCAGAACGGACTCGCGCCCGTGTCCCTGACCGAGCTGACCGCGATCAGCCGCGTGACCGTCTTTCCCCTCGAAGGCCTCAGCGTCGCTTACACCACGCACTCCAGCGACGGCCGCGGTCTCGGCGACGTCGGGCTCGTCGCGGTCGTCGACGCGCAGAGTGACGGCGACGAACTGTGGCGGCTGGCACGCGGCCTGGGCGGTCGCCTCGACGTTGGCGACCAGGCCCGATGGATCCTCACCCAGGCGAGTCGCGCCCGGACGGTCATGGCGTACACGGACCTGCCGGACACGTCGTGGACGGCGTACATCCGTCGGCACGTCGGACTCGAGACGCTCTTCGCCAATCACGAATCCTTGATGACCGGCCGGATCACCATGCCGAGGAATCACTGACGTCGGGCTGCTCGACGAGCGGCTGAGGGCCCAACACCGCCAGGAGTTCGAGGCGTTCCGCGTCCCGCGTGGCCGGTTCGGCGGTGTAGATCATGATGCGGAGGTCGGTGCCGGCGACGGTGAGGACGTCGCAGTCCAGGGTGAGGGGGCCCACCTGGGGGTGGTCGATCGTCTTGCGCGAGGCCTCGTGGTGGCCGACGGCTCCGGAGTCCCAGAGTTCGGCGAAGCGGGCGCTGTTCGCCCGGAGATCCGCGATGAGTTGACGCAGGCGCCGGTCCGCCGGGTAGCGGCTCGCCGCCGTGCGCAGGTCGGCGGTGACCGCGGCCTCCAGGGCCCGGCGGGACTGCGGTGTGTGGCGGACGCGGCCGCCCGAGCCGAGGAACGCGCGCCAGGCGCCGTTGCGTTCGCGGCCGTGCCGTTCGCCCATGAGGGCCGTGTAGAGCGGGTTGGTGAGGAGGAGCGTCCAGGACGCGTCCGAGACCGCCACCGGTGTGCCCGTCAGGCGGTCCAGCATCCGGTGGACGCTCGGCGCGATGTACGCCGGTACCGTGCCCCGGCCGGGCGGTACGAGGCCGGCGGTGTGGAACAGGTGCTCGCGCTCGGCCGGGGAGACGCGCAGCGCCCGCCCGAGGGCCTCGACGACCTGCTCCGACGGGTTCTCCGCCCGGCCCTGTTCGAGGCGGGTGACGTAGTCGACCGAGATGCCCGCCAGCATCGCCAGTTCCTCGCGGCGCAGTCCGGGGGCGCGCCGGTGCCCGCCCGAGGGCGGTCCCGCCGCCTCCGGCGCGACCCGGTCCCGCCAGCGTCGTACGGTACGTCCGAAGTCCGTGCTCGCCATGTCTCCACTGTGCACCGGACCTGCCGGTTCTTCCTGGTACCGGCAGTCCCAGGAAGACGGGGCTCCTGGCTGCTCACCCGCCGTCGTCGCAGCCTGGAGCCATGACAACGACGAACAGGACCACGACACTCATCACCGGGGGCAACAAGGGGCTCGGGTTCGAGACCGCTCGTCGGCTCGTCGGCGCGGGGCACATCGTCTACGTCGGCAGCCGCGACGCCGAGCGCGGGCGGCGGGCCGCCGAACGGCTGGGCGCGCGCTGGGTCCGGCTCGACGTCACCGACGACGACTCCGTCCAGGCCGCGGCCGAGGCCGTCGAGGCCGACGGCGGCCTGGACGTACTGGTCAACAACGCGGGCATCGAGAGCCGCGGCGCCGACAACGGCATCGTCGGAGCCGCGGAGGTGACCGCCGAGCACATGCGCGAGGTGTTCGAGACGAACGTCTTCGGCGTCGTGCGGGTCACCCACGCGTTCCTGCCGTTGCTGCGGCGCTCCCCCGCGCCGGTCATCGTCAACGTCGGCAGCGGCCTTGGATCCCTGAGCCGCGTCACCGACGCGGGCACCCCGGCGTACGCCTATCCGGGCGTCGCCTACCCGGCCTCGAAGACCACGGTCAACATGATCACCGTGCAGTACGCGAAGGCGTTCCCGGCCATGCGGATCAACGCGGTGGAGCCCGGCTTCACCAAGACCGACCTCAACGGGAACACCGGCGTCCAGAGCGTCGAGGAGGGCGCCGAGATCATCGTCCGGATGGCGCAGGTGGGTCCCGACGGGCCGACCGGCGCGTATCTCGACGCGGCGGGGACGCTGCCCTGGTAGCCCCCGCCCCCTGGTGGCCCCGCTTTCCCCGGTTCGGAGGGGTGTGACCCACGGCACTGGAACGGTCTCCTACACGCCGGAGAGGTAGAGGTGTGAGTTCCAACGATGCCGATGGCGAAGGCGATGGCGATGTCGACGACGATCGCGAGGGCGGGGGCGAGAGCCGTGACGGTCGGGGCCGTGATGGTGAGGGCCGTGACGGTGACGGGCTTCTGCGGGCGCGGGTGCGGGGCGGGGAGCGGGCGGCGTTCGCCGAGCTCTACGAGTTGTACGCGACGGCCGTGTACCACCACGCCCTCCGGCTGACCGGTGACTGGTCCGTCGCCGAGGAGGTCATGTCCGAGACGTTCCTCGCCGCCTGGCGGGGGCGCGGGACCGTGGAGGCCGAGGGCGGTTCGCTGCGGCCCTGGCTGTTCGGGATCGCCACCAACAAGGCGCGCAACGCCGACCGGAGTCTTCGCCGACGGCTCGCCTTCCTCGCCCGGCGGGCCGAGGCGGGAGCCGGGACCGGAGGCGACGACGCCGTCGGTGACTTCGCCGAGGACGTCGTCGGGCGGGTCGACGACGCCCGACGGCTCGCCGAAGTACGGCGGGTGCTCGGGCGGTTGCGGCGGCACGAGCGGGAGGTCCTCGCCCTGTGCGTGTGGGGCGGTCTCGACTACGCGCAGGCCGCGGAGGCCCTCGGCGTGCCCGTCGGAACGGTTCGGTCCCGGTTGTCCCGGGCTCGTGCCCGGCTTCGGGAGATCGTCGAGGGGGAGACACGGCAGTCCGGGCCGGCGGAGCGACGTACAGAACGGCGTTCCGAACGAGGTGCGGGACGGCGTACGGGACGGCGTACAGGACGGCGTACAGGACTACATACGGAACCCCGCTCCCGTCGCGGAGAGGTGGAGAGTGAGACCGCGTTCGCGGTCCTGCCCATTCAGGAGGAAGCCCGATGAACGCCACTCCCGCCGGGTCCGAGCAGGAGGAGCGCGCGGAACTCGAGGAACTGCGGCGGCTGTTGCCGGCCGGTCCCGTCGAGCGGCAGGTGCTGTCTCCCGGGCGTCGCTCCCATCACAAGGACGTTCTGATGCAGCTCATCGACCACGACCGCGGCCACAACCACAATCACAACCACAACCACAACCACAACCACGAGACAAACTACGCCGATTCGCCGGTTCGGGGCCGCCCGCGGCTTTCGCGGCCCGCTCTCGTGGCCGGTTCCGTCGCCGTCGCCGTCGCGTTGGCCGCCGGGCTCACCGTCGGGATCGGCGCGGGGCGGGGCGAGAGTGGTACGGCGGCCCGGACCGGTGCGAGCAGTACGGCGGGCGGGGGCGGGAGCCGTGGCGCCGTCGTGACCCTCGACCGGATCGCCGCGGTCGCCCTGCGGACGGACGTCGAGCCCGTGGGCGACGGCCAGTTCGTGTACGTGCGCAGCAGGGGCGCCGGGAACGAGGGCGTCTTCGACGGGCCCGTCGAGCTCGGGAAGATGCACGAGCGGCAGGTGTGGTTCTCGCAGCGGCAGGGGCCCGTGACCGACGTCGGGCTGATCCGTGAGTACGGGCAGGACTGGCCGGTCGAGATCGGCGTGCCGGACGGTACGGATCCGAAGGACGCCGCGGTGCCGGCCGGGTTCGACCGGCCCACCTACGCCTGGCTCGCCTCGCTGCCCACCGATCCCGACGCCCTGCTGAAGCTGCTCTACGCCGATACCCGGGTCGAGCAGGGGGAGGACGAGGACCAGGAGGTCTTCGGCCGGATCGGCGATCTCATCGGCGAGCAGATCATGCCGTCCGCGACCGCTGCCGCGTTCTACAAGGCCACCGCCCGGATCCCCGGTGTGACCGAGGTGGCCGACGCGGTGGACGCCGTCGGCCGGCACGGCATCGCCATCGCCCGGGAGGACACCCGGCACGGCACCCGCACCGAGTGGATCTTCGATCCCGGCACGCTCGGCTACCTCGGCGTACGCACCGTCTTCAGCCGCGACACCGAGCGGGCCGAGGCGGGGACGGTCTACGACACCAGGGCGGTGCTGGAACGGGCCGTCGTGGACAGGAGCGGGCAGGAGCCGGGTGAGCGGCGTCGGGCCGGGCGCGGCCGGCCCCTGACGTCGGGCGGCGCCCCGGCTGCCCGGGAATTCGGGAGCCCGGCAGCCCGGCGGCGGTGAGGGATGGGGGCCTGGCACCTGGCACCCCGGTGGTGCTGGGGCCCGGGGGAGCGTCGGGGCGTGGTTGCCTCGGCGCTCCCCCGGGCCCCGTCAGGCGCCCGTCATCCGCTGAGCTGCCTGCGGTCGTTCCTCGCGCCGCCCGTGATCTGGATACGGCGCGGCTTGGCCTGTTCGGCCACCGGGATGCGCAGGGTCAGGACGCCGGCCTCGTAGGACGCGTCGATGCGGTCCGTGTCGAGGGTCTCGCCCAGGAAGAGCTGGCGGGTGAAGGTGCCGGTCGACCGCTCGGCGACGATCAGCTCGGCTCCCTCGGGGGCGGGGGAACGGCGCTCGGCGCGCACGTTGAGGACATTGCGTTCGACGTCGAGTTCGATCGTCTCCGGGTCGATGCCGGGGAGGTCGAAGTGGACGAGGAACTCGTCACCCGACCGGTAGGCGTCCATCGCCATCGCCGCGGGGTGGTGTTCGGTGCCTGTTCCGGTGCCGGGGCCGAAGAACTGCTGGGCGAGTCGGTCGAATTCACGGAACGGGTCGGTCCGCATGAGCATCACGGGTCACTCCTTTCCTGGGTGCTGGGTGCGATGCCCTACGCCTTCTTATATAGCTCGCGGGAGGAAAGTTGACAAGCCTCGGCTCATGTTCGTGGTGTCGGCGGGTCCGCGCGTTAGCCTCGGGGCGACCGAGGAGAGGGCAGGAAGACATGGCGAAGGTTCCCAGCGCGGTGATCGCCGCGAGCGGTTTGGTCGGCGGGTACGGCGTGGCCCGGTGGACGAGGAAGCGGCCGCTGGGCGGGGCCGTCCTCGCCGTCGCGGGGGCCGCGGCCGCACAGCAGTGGCGGCGGCAGGCGGGCGGGAAGGCGGCGGGGGCGCTGAGCGTCGCGTACGTCGCCGCCTTCGCGGGGTCGCATCCGCTGGCGAAGAAGGTGGGCGCCTGGCCGTCGGTGTTCGGCGTGGCGGGCGCGGTCGCCCTCGCGTCGTGGGCCGTCGCCGACCGGCGCGCCTGAGCGGAGGCCTGACTCAGGGGGACGACGGCGGGTACGGAGGGTATGCCGTCGAGGGGGCCGAGGGAGCCGAGGGCGCGGTGTACGGCGACGGGGCTCCGTAGCCGGGCTCCTGGCCCGCCACCGGCGGCGTCGGCTCCCACTCCGGATCGGGCTCCCACTCCGGATCGGGCTCCCACTCCGGATCGGGCTCCCACTGCGGCTCTCGTCCCAGCGCCGACGTGAACGTCATCCCGTACCGCCGGTTCAGCCGTCGTATCTCCCACACCGACAGAGCCGTCACCGACAGGGGACCGCCCAGCAGGAACGGGTAGAGGACGAGGGGCGGTGCGGCCACTTCGGGGCCGTCCAGGCAGCTCAGGACGAACAGGGACCACACCAGGAACGGGGAGACCAACGCGGGCAGCAACTCGTGCACATCGCCCACGCGGAAGCAGGAGTTGAAGGAGTACCAGACGCAACTCAGCACCGAGAAAGCCCCCATGACCACGAGGACGAGGCAGACGGGGAGGACGAGGACAAGAAACGGCACGAACGCCGCCACCGTGGCGAGTATGCCGTGGGAGTGGATCTCGCTCCACGGGATGATCTCCCCCCGCAGCAGCTTGGCCAGCAGCGTGCCGCCGCCACCGGCCATGATCGCGCCGATCAGCAGCGCGCGAAGCGTCTCTCCCGGTGCCTTGAGACGCCTGACGTAGACGCGACGCAGCGGGGGACGCGTCGCGGTGATGAAGACCGCCACGGCGAGAAGACCGGCCGTGCAGAGAATTCCGAAACCGGCCACCAGGTCCACCAGCTTGCCCAGGACGAACTCCGCGCGCCCTTCGGCCAGCGGGTAGGACACCAGCATCCATCCCGTCGCCGTGAACCCTGCCAGCGTACGGCCGGACTGGAGCCGTTTGATGACGGGATCCTGGATCTGACCCGGGCGTGGGTCGGCGGCCCCGGCGCCGATCTCGAGGAACTCGCGAACCGTACGGAACATGCCGTTGAGATCCCTGCCGTCGCTGCTGACCAAGACGTTCGGCGGATCACCTTATACGATCTTTACTTCCCGGGCTCGGCTGCCGCCCCCTGCCCCTGTGTCCGTGTGCCCCCGTATCCCCGTATCCCCGTGTCCGTGCCGGTGTGTCCCTGCGTCTGTCCCTGTGCCCCTGTGGCCCCCGGGCCCTCAGGACCCTCCCCCGACCGGAACGCCCGCCGATACCCCTGGGGGCTGGTGCCGACCACCTTGCGGAAGCGTTCGCGGAACGCCGTCGGGGAGCCGAAACCCGCCTGGGCGGCGATGCGTTCCACCGGGTACGCCGTCGACTCCAGCAGGTACTGCGCGCGCCGTACCCGCGCCCGGTGCAGCCAGCGCAGCGGTGTCGTGCCGGTCTGTTCGCGGAAGCGGCGGTTGAGGGTGCGGGTGCTCATGCCGGCCCGCCCGGCGATCTGCTCCAGGGTCACCTCCCGGCCGCAGTTGTCCTCCAGCCAGGCCAGTACCGGTTCGAGAGTCGCCCCGGCGGGCGCGGGCGGCAGGTCGTGGACGATGAACTGAGCCTGGCCGCCCTCCCGTTCGAGCGGCATGACCGACATCCTGGCCGCCTCTGCGGCGACCGCCGAACCGTAGTCGCCGCGGATCATGTGCAGGCACATGTCGAGGGCCGCGGCGGCGCCCGCCGAGGTGAGGAACTGGCCGTTGTCGACGTAGAGGACGTTCGGGTCGACCGTCACCTTCGGGTAGCGCTCGGCCAGCTCCCGCGCCGCGATCCAGTGCGTCGTCGCGCGCAGTCCGTCCAGCAGGCCCGTCGCGGCGAACAGGAACGCGCCGACACAGACCGAGGCGATCCGGGTGCCGCCCGCCGCCGCGTCCCGCAGGGCCTCCGCGACGCCGATCGGCAGCTCGTCCGGCGGTTCCGCCACCCCGGGCAGGATGATCGTGTCCGCCTCGGCCAGCGCCTCGAGCCCGTACGGCGCCCGCACGGTGAACGCCCCCGCGCTCACCTCCCCGGTGGGGGACGGCGAGCAGACCCTGACCCGGTAGGCCGGGCGACCGTCGGGCAGCCGCGGCCGGCCGAAGGCGTCGATCGGGGCGGACAGGTCGAACGGGACGACCCCGTCCAGGACCAGTACGACGACGGTATGCATGGCAAGAGCGTAGGTGCACGACGGATTACGGCCACTCCTGCCCCCTGGTTGAGGAAAGCCGCCGACCCTCGGCCCCTGGTAGCCCTGGTAGCCCCTGTTAGCCGCGACGGCCACCGGTGCCGGTCGCTGGTCCCCGGCAGCCGACAGCCGACAGCCACCGCCCCTGCTCGTCGCAACGCGCATCCCCACCGCCCCCACCACCCCCCACCAGCCCTTCCCTCCCCCTGGCGAGAACCCGTCGCCCTCTGGCATTTCCGCCGCTTCTGCGGGACGCGCGCGCCGCCTAGCGTCGGGGCGTGACCAAGTTCCTCCTCGCCGTGCACGTCCTCGCCGCGATCGTCGCGATCGGGCCCGTCACCGTCGCCGCCAGCATGTTCCCGCCCGCCGCGCGCCGCGCCCTGGCCGCGCCCGACGACGCCCGCGCGAGCGAGACCGTGCGGCTGCTGCACCGCATCTGCCAGGTGTACGCGGCCGTCGGTCTCGCCGTCCCCGTCTTCGGGTTCGCCACGGCGGGCGCGATGGGTGTGATGGGCGACCCCTGGCTGGTCACGTCGATCGTGCTGACCGTGCTGGCCGCGGGTGTGCTGCTGGTCCTCGTACTGCCACGGCAGGAGGTGCTCGTCGAGGGCGCCGGGGCGCGGGAGACCACGGTCCAACTCGCCATGTTCACCGGGGTGTTCAACCTGCTGTGGGCGACCGTGACGATCCTGATGATCGTCCGGCCGGGGTCGACGACGGGCGCCTGAACCTGGACCGGCCGTCGGCCGGTGACCGGCGACCGGCGACCGGCGACCAGGTTTTCGTTATCGGCCCGGCCCCTCGTCCGTCTCCCCGGCATGCATCTCCAACCGCACCCGACCCGACCCGGACCGACCGGCCGCGGCGCGCTCAGCCGCCACGAGACCGGCGGCCACCAGATCAGCCGCCGCGGCCTGCTGAAGGCGGCGGGCGCGGCGGCCGGAGCCGCCGGTGTGGCCGCGGCCCTCCCCGCGGCCCCCGCCGCCGCCGTCGGATACGCGCACCCGGGCCTGCTGCACACCGGCGCCGACCTGGCCCGCATGGCCGCCAAGGTGAAGGCGGGCGCCGCGCCCTACACCGCCGGATACGCCCGGCTCACCGCCAACAGGCATGCGCAGAGCGGCTGGACGGCCAACCCGCAGGCGACCGTGTACCGGGGTTCGGGCTCGCCGCAGAACTACACGATCCTCTACAACGACCTCCACGCCGCCTACCAGAACGGCCTGCGGTTCCACGTCAGCGGTGAGAGCGCGTACGCCGACACCGCCGTCGCGATCCTCAACGCCTGGTCGGCGAAGCTCACTTCGCTCGCGGGCTCGGCCGACCGGTTCCTCGCGGCCGGGTTGTACGGCTACCAGGCCGCCAACGCCGCCGAGCTCGTCCGCGAACACGCCGGCTTCGAGCTCGAACGCTTCCGGAAGATGCTGACCACCGTCTTCTCGCCGCTCAGCGAGAGCTTCCTCGTCGGTCACAACGGCGCCGTGATCACCAACTACTGGCCCAACTGGGACCTCACCGCCATGGCCTGCGTCCTCGCCACCGGCATCTTCTGCGACGACGGCGCCAGGGTGGAACAGGCCGTCGAGTACTTCAAGAACGGCTCCGGGCTCGGTGCCGTCCGGAAGGCCATTCCCGTGGTGCACGACGACGGTCTCGCCGAGTGGCTGGAGGCGGGCCGGGACCAGGGGCACGCGCTGCTCGGCGTCGGCCTCATGGGCACCTTCTGCGAGATGGCCTGGAACCAGGGCATCGACCTCTACGGCTACGACGACAGCCGTTTCCTCAAGGGCGCCCAGTACGTGGCCAAGTGGAGCCTGGGCGGCGATGTCGCCTATACGGCCAACACCCGGGCGAAGGGCGCCGTGGGCGGCTGGTCGGGCAGCGAGACCGCCGCCGACGCGGCCGGCGTCGACCCGGCGATGACCCGGCCGATCTGGGCGATGATCGCCAACCACTACACCAAGCGCCGGGGGCTGTCCGCGCCCTACCTCACCCGCATCGCCGCCAAGGCGGGACCCGAGGGCGGCGGCGGGGACTACGGGCCCAACAGCGGCGGCTACGACCAGCTCGGCTTCGGGACACTGGCGTTCACCCGGGACAGGTCGACGACGGGTGCGGGCGGCTCCTCGACCGGCCCGACCCCGTCGGTGTCCTCCTCCCCGTCCGCGTCCGGCGCCGCCGCATCGGGCGCCGCCGCATCGGGCGGATCGGCCGCGCCCTCCCTCTCGGCGGCGCGGGCCGGGACGGAGGCGGCCGCCGCGAAGAGCGGCGGCCTCGCCTCCACCGGCTCCACCGACCTCGTCGCGTGGACCGCGGCCACCGGCCTCACCGCCCTGGCCGGCGGCCTGCTGTTGCTGCGCCGACGGGGCCGGACCACGGACGGCGCCGAGGGCAGGGCCGCGGGCGGGGCCCCGGGCGGGACCGAGTAGGAGGCGCCGAGGCGCCCGGGGGCACCCGCGCAGGGCACCCGCGCGCCCTCAGGCGGTGGCCTTCCGCGGCCCGCCCGGCGTCGGCCCGCCCGGCGTCGACGCGTCCGGCGTCGACGCGTCCGGCGTCGACGCGTCCGGTGTCGTCGTCTCGCGTGCCTTCGTCGACGCCGCCGTCAGCGGCCGGGCGATGTCCTCCAGGGAGCGTCGCTCGGCGTTGACCGCCAGGAACACCGCCACCAGACCCGCCGCGCACATCAGCGCCGCGCCGATGCAGAAGGCGAGGACCGTGTCGCCGACCTTGCCCGTGTCGGTGAGCTCGGCGAACAGCAGGGGGCCGCTGATGCCGCCCGCCGCGGTGCCGAGGGCGTAGAAGAAGGCGATGGACATCGCGCGGGTCTCCATCGGGAAGACCTCGGACACCGTCAGATAGGCGCTCGACGCGCCCGCCGACGCGAAGAACAGCACCGCGCACCAGCAGGCCGTCATCGTCGTCGCGGTCAGCGAGCCCTGGTCGAACAGCCAGGCCGTGCCGAACAGCAGCACACCGGAGAGCAGATACGTCGAGGAGATCATCACCCGCCGGCCCACGGTGTCGAACAGCTTGCCCAGCAGCAGCGGACCGCAGAAGTTGCCGATGGCGATGACGGCGAAGTAGTAGCCGGTGTTGCCGCTCGGCACGTCGAAGAACTTGGTCAGGATGGCGCCGAAGCCGAAGGTGATCGCGTTGTAGAGGAAGGCCTGCCCGATGAAGAGGGAGAAGCCGAGGACCGCGCGGCGCCGGTAGGAGGAGAACACCGTGCGGGCGATCTCGACGAAGGAGACGCCGCGGCGCTGGTGGATGGTGAGCTCGCCCTCGGCCCGGGGCAGCCGCTCCCCGTTCTCCTCCTCGATCTGCCGTTCGATCGAGGTGACGATCTCCTCGGCCTCCCGGTCCCGGCCGTGGATCAGCAGCCAGCGCGGGCTCTCCGGGACGTGCCGTCGTACGAGCAGGATCACCAGGGCGAGGACGGCGCCCAGCGCGAACGTCAGCCGCCAGCCCACGTCCGCCGCGAAGATGTCCGTGTTCAGCGCGACGATCGACAGCAGCGAACCGGCGACCGCGCCCAGCCAGAAGCTGCCGTTGATGATCAGGTCGACGCGGCCCCGGTACTGCGCGGGGATCAGCTCGTCGATCGCGGAGTTGATGGCCGCGTACTCGCCGCCGATGCCGAAACCGGTGAGGAACCGGAAGAGCAGGAACCACCAGGTGTCGAAGGAGATCGCGGTCAGGGCGGTGGCCGCCAGATACACCGCGAGGGTGATCATGAACAGCTTCTTGCGGCCCCACTTGTCGGTCAGCCGGCCCCAGAACAGGGCGCCGACACAGGCGCCCGCCACATACAGCGCGGCCGCGATACCGGTGACCTGCCCGGAGGTGATCGGCAGGCCGCTTCCCGGCTCCGACAGCCGGCTCGCGATGTTCCCGACGACCGTGACCTCCAGGCCGTCCAGGATCCACACGGTGCCGAGTCCGAAGACGATGGTCCAGTGCCAGCGCGACCAGGGCAGCCGGTCGAGGCGGGCGGGGATGTCGGTGGTGATCGTACGGTCTCTCTCGGCCGGCACGGCGGCGTCTGCGCTGGTCATGGGCTCCCTCCTCGGCACGCTCCCCATCGGGCGGCACGCGGATCGTGTTCCCGCGACCGGCTGATTCAAGCGACCGGCCGGTTCACGCCCCGAGCGCGCGCGCCACCGTGTAGATGAGCAACCCGGCCAGCGAGCCCACCACCGTGCCGTTGATCCGGATGAACTGGAGGTCACGGCCGATGTTGGCCTCGATCTTGCGGGTCGTGTGCTCCGCGTCCCAGCCCGCGACCGTGTCGGTGATCAGGGAGGTGATCTCCTTGCGGTACGTCGTCACCACGTGCACCGCCGCGCCCTCCACCCAGCTGTCCACCTTCTCCTGGACCTTGCGCTCGGTGGCCATCCGGGCCCCCAGGGACAGCAGCGAGGCCCGCACCCGCAGCCGCAGCTCACTGCGCTCGTCCTCCGCCGCCGCGACGATCATGGAGCGCACGGCGGTCCAGGCGGACGCGATCAGGTCCTGCACCTCGCCCCGGCCCAGCACCTCGCCCTTGAGCCGCTCCACCCGCGCCCGCGTGTCCGTGTCGGACTGCAGGTCGGAGGCGAAGTCGGTGAGGAACCGGTCGAGGGCGCCCCGGGCCGGATGGGACGGCATGTCCCGCATCTCCCCGCAGAACCGCAGCAGTTCCTTGTAGACGCGCTCGCCGATCCGCTTGTCGACGAAACGGGGGGTCCAGCCGGGCGCACCGCCCTCCACCGCGCCCATCACCGAGTCGCCGTGCAGCACCAGCCAGTCGTACGCCCGGGTCACCACCAGGTCCACGGCCCGCCGGTGACCGCCGTCCACGACGACCTTCTCCAGCATCTTCCCGATGCCCGGCGCGATCTCCTGCGCGTCCGCACGACGCGTGATCGCCTCCCCCACCACCGCCTGCACGTCCGAGTCGCGCAGCACCGTGAGCGCGCCCCGCAGCGCCGTCGCCAGTTCGGCCGTCACCCGGTCGGCGTGCTCCGGATCGGCCAGCCAGGCGCCCAGCCGGGTGCCGATGCCGACCGCGCGCAGCCGCTGCCGTACGACGTCCTCGGAGAGGAAGTTCTCCCCGACGAACTCACCGAGCGAGACACCCAGTTGGTCCTTCTTGTTCGGGATGATCGCGGTGTGCGGGATGGGCAGGCCGAGCGGGTGGCGAAAGAGCGCCGTGACCGCGAACCAGTCGGCGAGCGCACCGACCATGCCCGCCTCCGCGGCCGCCGCCACATAGCCCGCCCAGGGGCCCGCGCCCCGATGGGAGGCCCACTCGGCGAGCACGTACACCACGGCCACGAACAGCAGCAGACCTGCCGCGGTCAGCTTCATCCGGCGCACCCCGCGCCGCTTCTCCTCGTCGGCGGCGCTGAAGACGGTCATCGTGCGCGCCGCCCTGGTGCCGGCCGGCCGCTCCGCTTCCGTACGATCCATCCGTTCCATCCGTTCCGGTCGACGCCCGTGCCACCCGTGTCCCGCACGCAGATATTGTCCCTGCTTGACCGACTCCTGGAACGGAACAAGAGTTCCCGGCGTCTCTCAGGCGGGGAGCTCAACGGCGAACTCCTGCGTGAACGCATCACCGCGCGACCGCATGAACGCATCCACGCACGACCGCATGACCCGGAGCCGCGCCGCTCCCTTCACCGAGGAGAACCCCCAGCATGACCAGGCCACACGTCGGGGGTGTGGGGGTGTCCCCCACAAGACACGGCGCCCTCCTGTCGGCGATCATCGCCCTGGTCGTGGGCCTGTCCGCCGCCATATACGTCTCCGCCGCCTCCGACCACGGTCCCGGACCAGACCCCCGGGCCGTCACCCGCGCCGCGGCACCCGGCCCCGGCGACGCCGCCCCCATCTCGACCGGCGTCTGGGTCGGCACCTGGGCGGCCTCCCCGGTCAGCGGCGAACCCGGCACCGCGACCGACGGCATGGCGGGCCGCACGGTCCGCAACGTCGTACACACCAGCGTCGGCGGGACGAGTGCCCGCGTCACGCTGTCCAACCTCTACGGCACCGGCCCGCTCACCGTGACGCACGCCACCCTCGCCGTCGCGGCCGACGGCGGGAGCGCGGCAGCGGTCCCCGGCACGCTGCGCCGGCTCACCTTCGGCGGCGCCACCACCGTCGTCGTCCCGGCCGGCGGGCAGACGGTCAGCGACGCCGTCACCGTCGTCGTCCCGCACGACTGCGACGTCCTGGTCAGCACCTACTCCCCCACCTCCGCCGGGCCGGTCACCTACCACCCGCACGCCCGGCAGACCAACTACGTGGCCGAGGGCGAGTCCACCGAGGACGTCAGCGGCGCCGCGTTCACCGGGGCCGGCGACCAGTGGCGCTACCTGACCGCCCTCGACGTGCTCAGCAACGAGGCCGACGGCACCCTCGTCGCCCTCGGCGACTCCATCACCGACGGCGTCACCTCCACCGCGGGCGCGAACCGCCGCTGGCCCGACGTCCTCGCCGACCGGCTGCGGGCGAGCGTCGCCGCCGACGGGGACGCACCCCGCTACGGCGTCGTCAACGAGGGCATCAGCGGCAACCGGGTCCTCACGGACGACTCCCGCCGCGGCGCCGCCGCCGTCAACCGCTTCGAACGGGACGTCCTCGGCCGCACCGCCGTCAAGGCCGTCGTCATCGACCTCGGCATCAACGACATCCTGCGCGACCCGGGGCTCGCCGACCCGCAGACGGTCGTGGACGGCCTGCGGACCCTCGTCGACCGCGCCCACGCCCGCGGCATCAGGGTCGTCGGCACCACCCTCATGCCGTTCCGCGGCCACCGCGGCTACAACGACGGCCGCGAGGGCGTACGGCAACGGATCAACGAGGCGATCCGGGCGGACGGGGTGTTCGACACGGTCGTCGACCTCGACCGGGCACTGCGCGACCCGTACGACCCGCGCGGCCTGCGCCCGGAGTACGACTCGGGCGACCATCTGCACCCCAGCGACCGGGGCTACCGCAAGATGGCGGAGACCATCGACCTGGCGAAGCTGGCGGGAGCGGCACCCGCCCGGCTGTGACACCCGCCGGGCCGCGCGCCGGGCTCGGCCCGAGCGGATCTCGGGGCCGGTTCAGTCCTCGTAGCGGCGCTCCCGCTGTTCCTCCCGGGGCCCGGACCCCGCTCCGTGGCCCCCGCCGTGGCCGAGGCCGTGCCCGTGCAGCAGGTCCTTGTGGCCCTCCAGTATCCGGCGGTGGGTCTCCCACTCGTCGTCCCGGGACGACGACCGCAGCTCGCGCTTCGCCGCCTTGCGGTCCAGCTTCTCCTGCCGCCGGGCGGCCCGTGTCTTCTTGCGCTCGATGCCGACCCCACCCCAGAAGGCGAACCCGCCGACGACCACCCGCGGCGCGCCCGGCTCGCCGGGCACACCGGTCTCCCGCTGGTCGAACCCGCCCATCACGCCGATCCCGCGGACCACGACCTCGACCCCCGGCGGCACCGTGATCTGCACCCCGCCCATGATCGCGACACAGTTGATCTCGATCTCACCGGCGGCGAAGTTCGCCTCGCGCAGGTCGATCTCCCCGCCGCCCCAGAAGGCGAAGCAGTTGAACCGCCGGGGGGCCGTCCAGCGGCCCCTGCGCTGGAAGCCGGACAGCACGGCCACCGCCCAGGTCGACGAACCCTCGCCGCCCACGATCCGCCCGGCCCAACTCCCCTCCTCGATGGGCTCCTTGTGCAGCGACACGACGGGCGGCGGCGTGACCCCGGCGACCGGCAGATCCCGGGTGATCGGCGCCAACTCCCCGTACGTGCGCGCCTTGTACGTCTCCTCCAGCCGTTCCTCGAACTCCGACATGTCGAGCCGGCCCTCCGCGAGGGCGTCCCGCAGGACCTCGGCGACCCGCTCACGATCGGCGTCGGAGGCACGGAGTTCCGGCAGGCCCGGGGCTGCGTCGTCGGTCATATCAGCAGCCTACGAGTTCCCGGGCGCCGGCACTACGGTCTCCCTCGCGGTCTCCCGGTCCTGGTACATCCTGGCGATCACGGCCTCGATGTCCGGCTCCCGCACCGACAGGTCGACCAGCGGATACTCCGCCGCGATCCGGGCGACGAGCGGAGCCGCCGACTCCGATGCCGGGAACGCCAGCCACTGCCTCGGCCCGTCCACCCTCACCACCCGCGCCGCCTCCCCCACCTCGACCGGCGGCAGCTCCCGCTCCAGGTCCACCACCAGCGTCCGCTCGCTCTCCCCCGCCTCGTGCAGCCCGGCCAGCGCACCGTCGTAGACCAGACGGCCGTGGTCGATGACCATCACCCGCGAGCAGAGCTGCTCGATGTCCTGGAGGTCGTGCGTGGTGAGCAGGACCGTCGTGCCGCGCTCGGTGTTCAGCTCGCGCAGGAACTCCCGCACCCGCGCCTTGGAGACCACGTCCAGACCGATCGTCGGCTCGTCCAGATAGAGCACCTCGGGATCGTGCAGCAGCGCCGCCGCGATGTCCCCGCGCATCCGCTGGCCGAGCGACAGCTGACGCACCGGCACCTCCAACAGCGCCGACAGATCGAGGAGTTCGACCAGCCGGTCGAGGTTCTCCCGGTAACGGCCGTCCGGGATCCGGTACATGCGGTGCATCAGCCGGTAGGAGTCGATCAGCGGAAGGTCCCACCACAGAGTCGTACGCTGCCCGAACACCACCCCTATGCGATGCGCCAGCCGCGTCCGCTCCCGGGACGGATCGATCCCGGCGACCCGCAGCCGGCCCCCGCTCGGCGTCAGGATCCCCGTCAGCATCTTGATCGTCGTCGACTTCCCCGCACCGTTCGGCCCGATGTAACCGACCATCTCACCGCGCGCCACGGTGAACGAGATCGCGTCCACCGCCCGCACCCGCCGCAGCTCCCGCTTCAGAAACCCGGTCCTCCTGCGCACGTCGAAGACCTTCTCGACCCGGTCCACCTCGATGAACGCGCTCTGTGACACCCTCACACCCTCCGACACGGCACTCCTCAACTCCCCGTACTCCGATACGTCCGCAGCCCCGCCCGCCACGCCAGCCCCGCCACCGCACAGCACGCCACCGCCACCAGCGGCGGAGCGAACGCCGCCCACTCCGGCAGCCCCAACGGATACGGCCGCCCCAGCACATGGGCCGCCGGAACCCAGTTGACGAACGCCAACGGCAGCACGAACGTCACCCCGCGCACCAGCTCCGTACCGAACACGGTCGGCGGATACTGCAACAGCGTCTGACCGCCGTACGTGAACGCGGCCTGCACCTCGGACGCGTCCTGCGCCACGAACTGGAACGCCGCGCCCGCCACGAACACCGCCGAGAAGATCAACCCGCCGCACACCAGCATCACCGGCACCAGCGCCACCTTCACCGGCGTCCAGGCCACGTCCAGCGCCACACACGCGTACCCCAGCACCAGCGTGCCCTGGATCAGCCGGGCCACCCTGCGCAGCGCGAACCGGTCCGCGGCGACCTGGGCCAGCACCGGCGCGGGCCGCACCAGCAACGTGTCGAGCGTGCCGTCCCGCACCCGCGAACCCAGCCGGCCCGCCGAACCGATCGACAGATCCGCGAGCCCGAACGACATCGCCGACAACCCGTACAGAAACGCGACCTCGGGCAGCGTGTACCCGCCGAGCACGTCCACCTGCGAGAACATCAGCAAGATCGCGACAAAGTCCAGCCCGGTCACCAGCAGACCACCGACCACGGTCAGCACGAACGACACCCGGTAGGCCAGCGTCGAACGGATCCACATCCCGGCGATCAGCCGATAGGCCCGCAACCCCTCCACCAGCCGGCCGCCCTCACCCACCCTGCACCACCACCCGCCGCGTCGCCGCCCCCTGCACCAGCCGGCCCACCGCCAGCAGCACCACCGCCCAACCCGCCTGGAACGCGAACGCGAACAGCGGATCCGTCCGCCCCATCAGCACGTCCGCGGGCATCTGCAACAACGCCGACCACGGCAGCAGCGTCACGATGTCCCCCAGCGGCTGGGGAAACGCGTTGAGCGGCAGCGCCATCCCCGAGAAGAACATCCCGGTGACCATCAGCACCTGCACCGCACCCGTGCCGTCCATCAACCAGAACCCGCTCAACGCCACCAGGAACCGGATCCCGTAACTGACCACCATCGCCAACGCGATCGTCACCGCGAAGGCCAGCCAGATCACCGGATCGTGGGGCAACGCCGTCGGGAAGAACAACGCCCCGAAGACGAACGGCAGCACACCGCGGCCCAGCAGCTGGAACAACGCCCGACCCAGGTCACCCGCCAGCCACCACGCCTGGAGATCGGCCGGCCGGTACAGGTCGACGGCGACCTCACCCGTACGGATCCGCTCCATCAACTCGGTCTCGAAACCGCCGCCCTGGATCGCGAGCGTCGCGAACAGCGCCTGCCCCAGCCACACATAGGTGACCGCCTGCGCCTGGTCATAGCCCCCCAGGTGCGGCCGCTCGTCCCACAACGCCAGATATGTGTAGACGAGGATCAGGCCGAAAACGGTGTTGGTGAACACTCCCGCGGCCGTCGCCACCCGATAGGTCGCGTACCTTCTGAAACCCCCCGCCGCGACGGCCGCGTACAACCGCGCCGATCCCAAGGCAACCGTCCTCCTCGCCCACCAGTCACCCCTCGTGCCCTCTTCGACACCGAAACGCAGGAGCCTAGTGCGCCGCTGCGGCCCCGTGCCACGCGTTTTCCGGGCACGACGTGTGACCGAACGCGCGCCGATTGTCGGGAACGGAACGCTTGGTGCGAGAGTCTTCAACAGGGGACGCAGAAGGCGTACGAGGCTTACGAGGCGTACGGGAACGTACGACGCGAAACAGGAGTCCAGCAACACATGAGTGACGAGCCACAGCCGCAGCAGCCCACCGAGGGCTCGGCACCCGGAGCCCCCGAGGCGGGTGACGGAGGAAGTGGCGAGGGAGGCAAGAAGATGAAGCGACCCAAGCGCACCGGACTGCGCCGGCTCCTGCCCACCTGGCGGATGGTGCTCGGTACGTTCGTCCTCGGCGTCCTGGTGCTCGCCGGACTCTTCTTCCTCGGCTACTCCATGGTCGAGATCCCGCCGGCCAACGCGCTCGCCACCAAGCAGTCCAACGTCTACCTCTACTCCGACGGCACCGAGATCGCCCGCGACGGCACCGTCAACCGCGAGAACGTCGACCTCTCCCAGATCTCCAAGGACGCCCAGCACGCCGTCCTCGCCGCCGAGGACCGCGACTTCTACACCGAGTCCGCCATCGACCCCAAGGCGATGCTCCGGGCCGGCTGGAACACCGCCACCGGCAAGGGCAAGCAGTCCGGCTCCACGATCACCCAGCAGTACGTGAAGAACTACTACCTCGCGCAGGAACAGACCGTCACCCGCAAGGTGAAGGAGTTCTTCATCTCCATCAAGCTGGACCGCGAGACCTCCAAGGACAACATCCTCGAGGGCTACCTCAACACCAGCTACTTCGGCCGCAACGCCTACGGCATGCAGGCCGCCGCCAAGGCCTACTTCGGCATCGAGGCCGCCAGGCTCACCCCGGCCCAGGGCGCCTACCTCGCCGCCCTGGTCAACGCGCCCAGCGAGTACGACATCATCGCCCACCCCGAGAACAAGGCCGCCGCCGAGGCCCGCTGGAACTACGTCCTCGACGGCATGGTCACCAAGGGCTGGCTCGACGAGTCCGCGCGCACCGGCATGAAGTTCCCCGCGGTCAAGGAGACCTCGGGCGCCGACACCGGAATGTCCGGACAGCGCGGCTACCTCGTCAACGCGATCAAGGACTACCTGCGCGAGAACAAGATCGTCACCCAGGACGAACTCGACGCCGGCGGCTACCGCATCACCACCACGATCGACAGGAAGAAGCAGGACGCCTTCGTCGACGCCGTCAACGACAAGCTGATGAAGAAGCTCGACAAGAAGAACCGCAAGGTCGACACCTACGTCCGCGCGGGCGGCGCCGCCGTCGAACCCAAGACCGGCAAGGTCCTCGCCCTGTACGGCGGCATCGACTACATCAAGCAGTACACCAACAACGCCACCCGCCAGGACTTCCAGGTCGGCTCCACCTTCAAGCCGTTCGTCTTCACCTCGGCCGTCGAGAACGGCTCCGAGACCCAGGACGGCCGCCAGATCACCCCCAACACGGTCTACGACGGCACCAACAAGCGCCCCATCCAGGGCTGGTCCGGCGGCACCTACGCCCCCGAGAACGAGGACTACGTCAACTACGGCAACATCGACGTGCGCACCGCCACCGACAAGTCGGTGAACTCGGTGTACGCGCAGATGGCCGTCGACGTCGGCCCCGCCAAGGTCAAGCAGACCGCGATCGAACTCGGCCTGCCCACCGACACCCCCGACCTCCAGCCCTACCCCTCCATCGCCCTCGGCACGGCCAACGCCAGCGTCCTGGACATGGCGGAGGCCTACGCCACCCTCGCCAACCACGGCAAGCACGGCACGTACACCCTGATCGAGAAGGTCACCAAGGACGGCTCCGACGTGGTCGACCTGCCCGAGCAGAAGTCCTCCCAGGTCGTCAGCCGCGAAGCCGCCGACACCACCACCTCGGTCCTGCGCAGCGTCGTCCAGAACGGCACCGCCACCGCGGCCCTCGCCGCCGACCGGCCCGCCGCGGGCAAGACCGGCACCGCCGAGGAGGACACCGCCGCCTGGTTCGCCGGCTACACCCCCGACCTCGCCACCGTGGTCGCCGTCATGGGCCAGGACCCGCAGACCGCCGCCCACAAGTCCCTCAAGGGCGCGATGGGGCTGCCCCGCATCAACGGCGGCGGGGCGCCCACCGAGATCTGGGCCCAGTTCACCAAGAACGCCCTGAAGGGCGAACCGGCCGCGGACTTCAACCTCCAGATCCAGGAGGGCGGCGAGCAGTCCGCCTACCCCTCGGCCCCGCCCTCCGAGGACGAGCCCACCGACGAAGCGTCCGACGGCAGCTCGCCGGACACCGACACCACCAAGGGCCAGACGCAGGGCCAGACCCAGGGACAGACGAACGGCGGCACGACCGGCGGCGGCACCACCGCGGGCACCACCTCCGGCACCACCGACGGCGGCACGACCACCGGCAACACGTCCACCGGCACCACCGACGGCGGCACGGCGTCCGGCGCAACGACCTCGGGCACCAACTCCGGCACCACCGACGGCAACACGTCCACCGGCACCTCCGACGGCGCGACCGGAGGCACCGGCAACACGGATGGCACGACGACCGGCCCCCAGCTGACAGCCACCGGCTGGGACTGACGTGGACTGCCGGGACCGGCGTGGACCGAAGCGGACCGAAGCCGGCTGACGCCGGCTGACGTCCTCAGTGACCGCTGGTCGCCTTCAGCCCCACCACGGCGACCAGCAGCAGACACACGAAGAAGATCCGGGCCGCGGTCGCCGGCTCCCCCAGCACCACCATGCCGGCCACCGCGGCCCCCGCCGCCCCGATCCCGACCCACACGCCGTAGGCGGTACCGATGGGGAGGGAACGGGCGGCGTACGACAGCAGCAGCATGCTGGCCACGATGCCGGCGCCGGTGAACAGACTCGGGACGAGCCGCGTGAACCCGTCCGTGTACTTCATCCCGATCGACCAGCCGACTTCCAGCAGACCGGCGACGACGAGCAGAACCCAGGCCATGGACAGACACCTCCGAGACGCGAACGCGAGAGCGAACGCACTGACACAGCGATGCGTCGTCTTTTCCTGCGGCATCCCGGTACGGCGCGTCTCGTCGGGCTCCTTCCAAACGTAGCAAGGAAACGACAAAAGGGCTGGTGACCATGGTCACCAGCCCTTCTTGCCGACTACATCAGAGGTACAGGCACAGACACAGCCACAGGCCGATCAGAGGTACAGGCCGGTCGAGTCCTCCGAGCCCTCGAACCGGTCGGCCGCCACCGCATGCAGATCGCGCTCCCGCATCAGCACATACGCGACGCCCCGCACCTCGACCTCCGCACGGTCCTCGGGGTCGTACAGCACCCGGTCCCCCGGCTCCACGGTCCGCACGTTCTGCCCCACGGCGACGACCTGGGCCCACGCCAGCCGACGACCGACGGCCGCGGTGGCGGGAATCAGAATGCCGCCACCCGAACGCCGCTCACCCTCACCGGTCTCCTGCTTCACGAGCACACGGTCGTGCAGCATCCGGATGGGCAGCTTGTCGTGCGTGGTACTCAGGTCGTCTCTCTTGGCGCTCACACCACTGAACCTACCCCGCGCAGACGCACGAGGAGCGCAGGGGATCAGCCCTTGCGGCGCCGCCCGCTGAACGCGAGCAGCCCCACCACGCCGACGACCACGAGCGCCACCGGCACGACCCGCTCCAGCCGGGGCGCGCCCTCCTCGTTCACGAACTGCGCACGCACCTCGCTCACGGCGCGGTTGACCTGGACGTAGGCCCTCCCGAGCGTGTGATCGACGTTGGCGACGACCTTGGCTCTGGCGTCCCCGACGATGGTCTTCGGATGCACCCGCACCCCGATCTCGTCCAGCGTCTCCGCCAGCACCTCGCGGCGGGCCCTGATGTCCGCCTCGATCTGCGCCGGGGTTCTGGTGTCCGACGTCTCCGCCACGGTAAGGCCTCCGAAGTCAGCTGTGTCTTGTTCTGGACAGTCTGTCAGCTCTGCCCGCCGCCGCACTGTCAGGACCCCCGGTTACGCTGGCCCGATGAGCGAGCGACTCCAGCCCGGGGACGTGGCCCCCGCCTTCACCCTCCCCGACGCCGACGGCAACCAGGTGTCCCTGTCGGACCACAAGGGCCGCAAGGTCATCGTCTACTTCTACCCGGCCGCGCTTACCCCCGGCTGCACGAAGCAGGCCTGCGACTTCACGGACAACCTGGAACTGCTGACCGGCGCCGGGTACGACGTCATCGGCATCTCCCCCGACAGCCCCGAGAAGCTGGGCAGGTTCCGCGACAAGGAGTCCCTGAAGGTAACCCTCCTGGCCGACCCCGAGAAGACCGTCACCGAGGCCTACGCGGCGTACGGCGAGAAGAAGAACTACGGCAAGACGTACATGGGCGTCATCCGCTCCACCATCGTGGTCGACGAGGAGGGCAAGGTCGAACGAGCCCTGTACAACGTCCGGGCCACCGGCCACGTCGCCAAGATCATCAAGGACCTGGGCATCTGAGCCCCCTCACCGCCGGCAAGCGGCCCGCGCCGGAACCCCCGACACGGGCCGCTTCACTTACCGGGCGTGACTGTCCGATAAACGGCTCGCTACTCCGTACGAGACCACGAACGGGTGGTCGGGGACGGAGGGGGTTTCGATGGGGGCGAGCGCATACACCAGGGAACGACCGGAGGGGCTCTACGCTGTCTGGAACGCCCGGACAACGGCGGGCAACGCGCGCTGTTGCGTCAGTGGATCGCCGAGGAAGGTCTCGAAACCGCGCACTTCTTGGGGCAAGCCCACCAGCGGGGCAAGACTCGGCCTGACATGTCGAGGCGGCCTGCAGAGATCCTCGTTCAGCACGACGGCAAGCGCCGGACCAGGACCCGCCTACTTCGCCGAGCGCTGCACGAGGTCGGCGTACCAGAGGCTTGCGCGAACTGCGGCACAGGCCCCGAGTGGCTCGGCAAGCCCATGACCCTGGAGGTCGATCACATCAACGGGGACTGGAGCGATGACCGCCGGGAGAACCTGAGGTTGTTGTGTCCTAACTGCCACGCCGTCACCGACACCTGGTGCAGAGGGGGCGGACGCAGAGCGACCTAGCCCAGTAAAGTAGGCCGCAGCACTGGCGCCCGTACGCCAAGGGCTGAGCGGCAACTTTTAGGTAGTTGTGTCTGTCGGTTCGAATCCGACCGGGCGTACAAAAGAAACAGGCCCTGCACCTTCGATTCGAAGGCGCAGGGCCTGGATCGTTGGTTCAGCCCAGCAACTCCCGCACCACCGGCACCAGCTCCCGGAACGCCTTGCCCCGGTGGCTGATCGCGTTCTTTTCCGCTGCCGTCAGTTCCGCGCAGGTGCGCGTCTCGCCGGCCGGCTGGAGGATCGGGTCGTAGCCGAAGCCGTTGGTGCCGGTCGGGGCATGGCGGAGGGTGCCGGTGAGACGGCCCTCGACGACGCGTTCCGTGCCGTCCGGGAGGGCCAGGGCCGCCGCGCAGGCGAAGTGGGCGCCCCGGTGCTCCTCGGCGATGTCCGAGAGCTGGGCCAGGAGCAGGTCCAGGTTGGCCCGGTCGTCGCCGTGCTTGCCGGCCCAGCGGGCGGAGAAGATGCCCGGCGCGCCGTTCAGCACGTCGACGCAGAGGCCCGAGTCGTCGGCGACGGCCGGGAGGCCCGTCGCCTGCGCGAGGGCGTGGGCCTTCAGGAGCGCGTTCTCGGCGAAGGTGACACCGGTTTCCCTGACGTCGGGGATGTCGGGGTAGGCGTCCGCGCCGACGAGGTCGTGGGGCAGGCCTGCGTCGGCGAGGATCGACCTCAGTTCGGTGATCTTTCCGGCGTTGCGGGTGGCGAGGATCAGGCGGGTCATGCGCCCAGTATCCCCAGTTCCTCCGCCCGGTTCTGCCGGGTTCTGCCGGGTACTACGGGGTGCAGACCTTCGTCAGTTCGCCCGCCGCGTCGGTGACGGGGCTGAGGTCGGGGGTGTTGTCGCCGTTCTCGACGGCGGTGCGGACGTTGGCGACGGCGGCCTGGAGGTCGTCGACCGCCTTGTTGACGTCGGCGTTGTCCGTCTTGTCGCCGATCTTGTCGAGGTTGTTCTCGATGGAGGTCAGCGACTCCTCCGTCTGTGTGGGGTCGTTCGCGGCGTTCTCCACGGCCTGCTGGAGGTCGGTGACGCTGTCGGCGATGGAGTCGGCGGTCTGGACGCAGTCCAGGGCCTTGTTGACTGCGTCGCAGCCGGTCGCCGTCAGTCCCACGGTGAGGGCGACGGCCGCCGTGGCGGCGGCTATGACGGTTCGGCGACGCCGGTTCGGGCGTCGGCTCGCGGCCGTGGACATCAGTGTGTTCCTCCCCTTGCCAGGCCCAGGAGGCCCCCGTTGGTGTACTGGCCAAGACGCGCCGGCGGGCGGGCCGGTTGCTCGCGCCCGCCGCCCTTCTTGGTGTTCCCTTTACTTTTCGAGGACCGTATCAAGTGCCGTGCGCTGCAGGACAGTCAGTTCCGTGCAGCCCAGAACGGCAAGGTCCAGAAGGGAGTTGAGTTCCTCGCGGGCGAACGGCTCGGCCTCGGCGGTGCCCTGGACCTCGACGAAGCGGCCGTCGCCGGTGCAGACGACGTTCATGTCGGTCTCGGCGCGGACGTCCTCCTCGTAGCGGAGGTCGAGGAGCGGGACTCCCGCGACGATGCCGACCGAGACCGCGCTCACCGTGCCGGTGAGGGGCTGGCGGCCGGCCTTGACGAGCTTCTTGCCCTGGGCCCACGTGATGGCGTCCGCCAGCGCGACGTACGCGCCGGTGATGGCCGCCGTGCGGGTGCCGCCGTCGGCCTGGAGGACGTCGCAGTCGAGGACGATGGTGTTCTCGCCCAGTGCCTTGTAGTCGATCACCGCACGCAGCGAGCGGCCGATGAGGCGGGAGATCTCGTGGGTGCGGCCGCCGATCTTGCCGCGGACGGACTCGCGGTCGCCGCGGGTGTTGGTGGCGCGGGGGAGCATGGAGTACTCCGCGGTGACCCAGCCCTCGCCGCTGCCCTTGCGCCAACGGGGGACGCCCTCGGTGACGGAGGCGGTGCAGAAGACCTTCGTGTCGCCGAAGGAGACGAGGACGGAGCCCTCGGCGTGCTTGCTCCAGCCACGTTCGATGGTGACGGGGCGGAGCTGTTCGGGGGTGCGGCCGTCGATTCGAGACATGGCGCTGATGCTAGCCGTACCTGTGGAAGGGGCTCCTCCCACGGTGGTGGGAGGAGCCCCTTCGGTGGTCCTCAGGTGTGAGCGCGAAGGCTCACATCATGTCTTCGATCTCCGCGGCGATGGGGTCGGCGTCGGTGCCGATGACGACCTGGATCGCGGTGCCCATCTTGACGACGCCGTGGGCGCCCGCGGCCTTCAGGGCGGCTTCGTCGACGAGTGAGGCGTCGTTGACCTCGGTGCGCAGCCGGGTGATGCAGCCTTCGATCTCTTCGATGTTGTCGAGGCCGCCGAGTCCGGCGACGATCTTCTCAGCCTTGGTGGCCATGTTCCGTCTCCCTGAATTCCCTGATGCGAACCGCGATGTGAACCGCTTTTCGCAGTAACCCACAGTTGGCCCAACTTCGCGAGCGATTGTGCCGGGTCTGCCGAAGGATGACGTCAGTGATGACGTCGCAGCAACCCAATCGTCCGTAGCTGGTCTACACCACCTGACAGGCGGTCGCCAAACGATGAGTGCCGAGAGCGCCGAGACCGAGATCAGCCCGGCCCGCCGGCGCTGGCACACCGCGTTCCAGGGTCTGCAGAAGATGGGACGCAGTCTTCAGCTGCCGATCGCGGTGCTGCCGGCCGCGGGCATCCTCAACAGGCTCGGTCAGCCTGATGTGTTCGGGGACGACGGGCTCGGCTGGACGGACGTGGCGAAGGTGATGGCGGGGGCGGGCGCGGCGCTGCTCGACGGTTCCCTGGGGCTGCCGCTGCTGTTCTGTGTGGGTGTGGCCATCGGCATGGCGAAGAAGTCGGACGGTTCGACGGCGCTGGCGGCGGTGGCGGGATTCCTCGTCTACTACAACGTGCTGCGGCAGTTCCCGGAGGACTGCGAGCCGGGTTCGAAGGTGATCCCGAACATCGGGTGCCAGGCGACCGACAACACGGTGGGGGCCTTCGCGTACCAGAATCCGGGGGTCTTCGGCGGGATCGTCATCGGGTTGCTGACGGCCTACTTCTGGCAGCGGTACCACCGCACGAAGCTGGTGGACTGGCTGGGCTTCTTCAACGGCCGCCGTCTGGTGCCGATCATCATGGCGTTCGTGGCGATCGCGTTCGCCGCGCTGTGCCTGTGGGTCTGGCCGCCGATCGGTGACGCCCTGGAGAGTTTCAGTGACTGGCTGGACGGGCTGGACGCGTGGGGTGCGGGCATCTTCGGTGTCGCGAACCGGGCGTTGCTGGTGATCGGTCTGCATCAGTTCCTGAACGTGCCCATCTGGTTCCAGTTCGGCAGTTTCACGAAGCCGGACGGCACGGTGGTGCACGGTGACATCAACATGTTCCTGGCGGGGGACCCGGACGCGGGTCAGTTCACCTCGGGTTTCTTCCCGATCATGATGTTCGCGCTGCCCGCGGCGGCGCTGGCGATCACGCACTGCGCCAGGCCGTCCCGCCGCAAGGAGGTCGGCGGTCTGATGCTGTCCGTGGCGCTGACGTCGTTCGTGACCGGCATCACCGAGCCGATCGAGTACTCGTTCCTGTTCGTCGCGCCGCTGCTGTACGCGGTGCACGCGGTGCTGACGGGGGCGTCGATGGCGGTGACGTGGGGGCTGGGTGTGCACGACGGTTTCAGTTTCTCCGCCGGGCTCATCGACTACGTCATCAACTGGAACCTGGCGACGCGGCCGTGGGCGATCGTCCCGATCGGGCTGGGCTTCGCCGCCGTCTACTACGCGATCTTCCGTTTCGCGATCACGAAGTTCGATCTGAAGACTCCCGGGCGGGAGCCGGAGGAGGAGCGGGAGGACGTCACGAAGGCGTAGTCGGGGGCGCGGCCCGGGGCTCGGCCGGGGGGTCGCCGGGCGTAGCCGAGCGTAATACCACGATTACGGTAATCGTGGGTTCCTTATGCCACCTTCATCGTGCTACAACATGGTCTACACCACTGAGTGGTGTAGACCACCACCCGATGGAGGAAGTCTATGAGCACCGCCACCGCGCCCACGGCGGCCCCACAGAAGAGATGGGGATCCGGCCTTCTGCAGGGGCTCCAGAAGGTCGGCCGCAGCCTTCAGCTCCCGATCGCCGTGCTGCCGGCGGCGGGCCTGCTGCTGCGGCTCGGACAGTCGGACGTCCAGGAGAAGCTGCATCTGCCCGACAAGGTCACGGCGGTCTTCGCGACGGCCGGCGGTGCCATCTTCGACAACCTCCCGATGCTCTTCTGTATCGGTGTCGCGATCGGCTTCGCCAAGAAGTCGGACGGCTCCACGGCGCTGGCCGCGCTGGTCGGCTTCCTGGTCTACGCCAACGTCCTGAAGGCGTTCCCGGTCGCCGAGGCCAAGGTCCAGGCGGGTGCGGACATAGCCGCGACCTACAACAACCCCGGTGTCCTCGGCGGCATCGTGATGGGTCTGCTCGGCGCGGTGGTCTGGCAGCGGTTCCACCGCACGAAGCTGGTGGACTGGCTCGGCTTCTTCAACGGCCGCCGTCTGGTGCCGATCATCATGGCGTTCGTCGGCACGCTCGTAGGTGTCTTCTTCGGCCTGGTCTGGGAGCCGATCGGTGAGGTCATCTCGGACTTCGGCGAGTGGATGACGGGTCTGGGCGCGTTCGGCGCGGGCCTGTTCGGTCTGATCAACCGCGCGCTGATCCCGGTCGGCATGCACCAGTTCGTGAACTCCGTCGCCTGGTTCCAGATCGGCGACTTCAAGGACGCCACCGGTGCCGTCGTGCACGGCGACCTCACCCGCTTCTTCGCCGGTGACCCGACGGCCGGCCAGTTCATGTCCGGCTTCTTCCCGATCATGATGTTCGGTCTGCCGGCCGCCGCCCTGGCCATCGCACACACCGCCCGCCCCGAGCGCCGCAAGGCCGTGCTGGGCATGATGATCTCGCTCGCGCTGACCTCCTTCGTGACCGGTGTCACCGAGCCCATCGAGTTCTCGTTCATGTTCATCGCGCCGCTGCTGTACGCGATCCACGCGGTGCTGACGGCCCTCTCCATGGCGATCACCTGGGCCTTGGGCGTCCACGCCGGCTTCACCTTCTCCGCGGGCTTCATCGACTACGCGCTGAACTGGAACCTGGCCACCAAGCCCTGGCTGATCATCCCGATCGGCCTGGTGTTCGGCGCGATCTACTACGTCGTCTTCCGCTTCGCCATCACCAAGTTCAACCTCCCCACCCCCGGCCGTGAGCCCGAGGAGGAGGTCGAGGACCTCACCAAGGCGTAGGCACTACCCCGCCCGCGCTGGACATGCGAAGGCCCCGGAGCCCTGAACCGCTCCGGGGCCTTCTGCGTGGCGTCGGCTCTAGATCTCGTACGTCAGCCGTGGCGCGGCCAGTTCCACCGGGCCGTCGAACACCGCGCGGGCGTCGGCCAGGTTGATCCGGGGGTCGGTCCACGGCGGGATGTGGGTCAGTACGAGCTTCCTCGCGCCCGCCCTGCTCGCCGTCTCGCCGGCTTCGCGGCCGTTGAGGTGCAGGTCGGGGATGTTCTCCTTGCCGTGCGTGAAGGCGGCCTCGCACAGGAAGAGGTCGGTGTCGCGGGCGAGGTCCTCCAGCGCGGGGCTGACGCCGGTGTCGCCGGAGTAGGTCAGCGACCTGCCGCCGTGTTCGACGCGGATGCCGTAGGCCTCCACCGGGTGCGCCACGCGTTCGGTGTGCACGGTGAACGGGCCGATGTCGAAGGTGGACGGCTTGACCGTGTGGAAGTCGAAGACCTCGCTCATCGAGGAGGCCGACGGGGTGTCGGCGTAGGCCGTGGTCAGGCGGTGCTCCGTGCCTTCCGGGCCGTAGACCGGGATGGGGTCGCAGCGGCCGCCGTCGTGCCGGTAGTAGCGCGCGACGAAGTAGGCGCACATGTCGATGCAGTGGTCGGCGTGCAGATGGCTCAGGAAGATCGCGTCGAGGTCGTAGAGACCGCAGTGGCGCTGCAACTCACCCAGGGCGCCGTTGCCCATGTCGAGAAGCAGCCGGAAGCCGTCGGCCTCGAGGAGGTAGCTCGAGCAGGCCGATTCCGCGGACGGGAACGACCCCGAGCAGCCGACGACGGTGAGCTTCATGAAGGCGAAACCTCCGCTGGCGGGAAACCGAGAAGTACCGGGTGAGGTCCGGGGGACGGATCGTGGAACGAATGATCGTTAAATGGGGCGACGGGGGTCGTGCGGTGCGTCGAGCGTAAGGCGCGAAACCCCGGGTCGCTCCTCCGCCAGGGGCCGTTGTGGGCGAACTCACCTGTGGTGTCACCGGTTCGGCTGGACCGGGGGCATGTGAAGGTGGCGATGGGGCGCGCGGCGGCGCCCGCACGCCGGTAACGTCGTCGTATGGACACGTCCTGGTGGCTCGCGCTCGCGGCGGTGATACTGCTCGCGCTGGTCGCGACACTCGTGGACGGCTGGGGGCGGGGCCGCCGGCCGAAGCGGCGCGGGACCCGGCCGCCGGGCCGGACGACGGGGCGGCCTTCGGGCCGGCCGACCCGGGGCCACGGCGTCGCCGGCCGCCCCCAGCCGGCGGAGATCTGGTGGGCGGACGTGCCGTTCGAGGACGGTCCGGGGGTGAAGGACCGGCCGTGTCTGGTGCTCATGGTGCGCGGTGACCGCGCCACCGTCGCGAAGATCACCAGCAAGTACCACGACGAGCGGGCCGGGGTGATCCCGCTGCCGCCGGGTGCCGTGGGGGACGCGCAGGGGCGGCCGAGTTTCCTGGAGACGGACGAGCTGCGCCAGGTCCGGGTGAGCGACTTCCGGCGCAGGGTGGGTGTGGTGGACCCGGTCCTGTGGGACCAGGTCCGTCACCTGGCTACCTGAAACCCTACGCCCAGAGCTGGCCCTGGAGGGTCTCGATCGCTTCCTCCGTGGTGGCCGCGGTGTAGACGCCCGTGGACAGGTACTTCCAGCCGCCGTCGGCGACGACGAACGCGATGTCGGCGCTCTCCCCCGCCTTCAGCGCCTTCCTTCCGACGCCGATCGCCGCGTGCAGGGCCGCGCCCGTGGAGACGCCGGCGAAGATGCCCTCCTGCTGGAGGAGTTCACGGGTGCGGGTCACGGCGTCCGCCGAGCCGACCGAGAAGCGGGTGGTGAGGACGGAGGCGTCGTACAGCTCGGGCACGAAGCCCTCGTCGAGGTTGCGCAGGCCGTAGACCAGGTCGTCGTAGCGCGGCTCGGCGGCGACGATCTTCACGTCCGGCTTGTGCTCGCGGAGGAACCGGCCGACGCCCATGAGCGTCCCCGTCGTGCCGAGGCCTGCGACGAAGTGGGTGATGGACGGGAGGTCGGCGAGGATCTCGGGGCCCGTGGTGGCGTAGTGCGCGCCCGCGTTGTCGGGGTTGCCGTACTGGTAGAGCATCACCCAGTCCGGGTGCTCGGCCGAGAGCTCCTTGGCGACGCGGACCGCGGTGTTGGAACCGCCGGCCGCCGGGGAGGGGATGATCTCGGCGCCCCACATGGCGAGCAGTTCCCGGCGCTCCTGAGAGGTGTTCTCGGGCATCACGCAGACCATGCGGTAGCCCTTGAGCCTGGCCGCCATGGCGAGGGAGATGCCGGTGTTGCCGCTCGTCGGTTCCAGGATGGTGCAGCCGGGGGTGAGGCGGCCGTCCTTCTCGGCCTGCTCGACCATGTGCAGGGCGGGGCGGTCCTTGACCGAGCCGGTGGGGTTGCGGTCCTCGAGCTTCGCCCAGATGCGGACGTCGGCGGACGGCGAGAGCCGCGGCAGGCGCACCAGAGGGGTGTTGCCCACCGCGGCCAGCGGGGAGTCGTAACGCATGGGGGTCGGGGCCGATCAGGCCATGCCGCCGGCCACGGCCGGCAGGATGGTCACGGTGTCGCCGTCGGTCAGCTTGGTGTCGATGCCGTCGACGAAGCGGACGTCCTCGTCGTTGAGGTACACGTTGACGAAGCGGCGCAGCTTTCCGTCGTCCACGATGCGGGCCCGGATGCCCGTGTGCCGGGTCTCGAGGTCGGTGAACAGGTCGGCGAGGGTGTCACCGTTGCCCTCCACCGCCTTCTGACCGTCGGTGTACTGGCGGAGGATGGTGGGGATGCGGACCTCGATGGCCATGGCTCAGGGCTCCTGTCGGAAGGTGTGGGCGGCGCGGGTTCGTGCGTGTGTGGCTCCCCCACGCTCGGCTGCGCTCGCGCGGGCGTACCCCCGTCGGCTCACGGCCGTACGGCGGCGGGTGGTGCGTCAACAGATGTCGCTGGCGAGCCTGCACAGGTCGACGTGCAGCCGCGCCACGAGCAGTGCGCCCGGCGTCTTCTCGCTCACGTCGTTCAGAACCATGGGCTCATCGTATCGATTCCCGGTCCGGCTCCTGGAATGTGATCCCACATCGCGGACGGTATGGGGCCGGGGAGTGAGATGCCACCGTGCCGCTAGGCCGACGCGCGGCGCACCAGGCGGGTGGGGACGATCACGGAGGGCCCGTCCGGCGACCCTTCCGGCGCCCCTTCCGGCGACCCGTCCGGGGCGTCTTCCCGGGCGAGCAGCAGCCGGGCCATCAGCCGGCCCATCTCCTCGATGTCCTGGTGGACGGTGGTGAGCGGCGGGTCGGTCGTCTCGGCGATGGAGGTGAGGTCGTCGAAGCCGACGACGGCCACGTCCTCGGGGACCCTGCGCCCGCGCTCCCGCAGGGTCTGCAGGGCGCCGGACGCCATGAGGTCGGAGGCGACGAACACGGCGTCGAGGCCGGGGTGGCGGTCGAGGAGCGCGGCCATGGCGTCGGCGCCGCCCTGCCGGGTGTAGTCGGCCCGCTCCACGAGGGGCGGCGCGCCGGTGTCGCGCAGCACGTCCCGGTATCCGGCCAGCCGGTCCGCGGCGGAGTTCTCCTGGTCGTAGGGCCCGGTGACGGTCGCGATCCGCCGCCGGCCGAGGGCGACCAGGTGCTGGACGGCCAGCCGGGCGCCGCCGCGGTTGTCGCCGTCGACGTGGGCCTGGCCGGGCCGCACGGGGTCGCCGTCGCGCAGCAGCGGGCGGCCGCCGAACACCGCGGGCAGGCCGAGCCGGTCGATGATCTCGGCCAGCCGGTCGCCGGGGCGCAGGGAGAACAGGATCGCGCCGTCGACATGGCCGCCGCCGAGGTAGTCGGCCACACGCGCGTAGTCGTCGGGTTCCTCCAGGAACAGCAGGACGGCCTGGGCGCCGTGGAGTGCGAGTTCGCGGCGGATGCCGCGCAGGAGGAGGTCGAAGAAGGGGTCGATGAAGAGCCGGTTCTCGGGCTGGGCGGCGACCACGGCGACGGCGTTCGTGCGGTGGGTGACGAGTTGCCGGGCCCCCTGGTTGGGGACGTATCCCAGCTCGGAGATCACCCGGCGGACCCGGTCGACGACCTCCGCCCGGACCCGGGCCTCCCCGTTGATCACCCGGGACACGGTCGACTTCGAGACTCCCGACTGCCGGGCGACGTCTTCGAGCGTGGGCCGCCGTACGTGCGAGCGTTGCGTCAACACCATCTCCGTTGGGGCGAGTTGTACGTGCACCTTGCGGAAACGGTAACCGGCGGGCGGGGGCGGCGCCGGGGCCAGGGCCTGCCCTCGGGCGGGTCCTGGGGCGGGTCCGACCATGCGCGTCGGATCGGCGCGCGGCCTCTGATGCGGCGCGTCGCGAGGCGGCGGACCGCCCGCGTACCGGATGCACTCGGGTGATCCGACACCGCGGCGAGGCGCCGTGCCGGGCGTCGCGCGCCCGGCGGGGACGGTCGGACGGGCCCTAGACGACCGGCTTGCCCGTCAGTTCCACGCCGGCCGCGCGCAGTTCCTCCAGGGCCCGGTCGGTGCTCTCCTTGGCCACGCCCGCGGTGAGGTCCAGCAGGACCTGGGTGCGGAAGCCCTCGCGGGCGGCGTCCAGGGCGGTGGCGCGTACGCAGTGGTCGGTGGCGATGCCGACGACGTCCACCTCGTCGATGTGGCGGTCCCGCAGCCAGTCGCCCAGCGTGGCGCCGTTCTCGTCGGCGCCCTCGAAGCCGCTGTACGCGGCCGCGTAGGCGCCCTTGTCGAAGACGGCGTCGATGGCGCCGGAGGCGACGGCGGGCGCGAAGTTGGGGTGGAAGCCGACGCCCTCCGTGCCCGCCACGCAGTGCGCGGGCCAGGAGTGCACGTAGTCGGGGTTGTCGGCGAAGTGGCCGCCGGGCGCGATGTGGTGGTCGCGGGTGGCCACCACATGCCGGTATCCGGCGGGCGCCTGTCCGATCAGCTCGGTGATGGCGGCGGCCACGTCGGCACCGCCGGCCACCGCGAGGCTGCCTCCCTCGCAGAAGTCGTTCTGCACGTCTACGACGATCAAGGCGCGGCGCATGGTCGGTGTCCTTCGACTGAGGGTGAAGTAATTGAGCCTAGAGACTTTGTCGGTCCCGCGGGAGGGGGCGTCGCCCGGTGTGTGCCGGGCACACGCCCTAGTTACCCGACTGGTCCTGTACATACTCCGTGGGAATGACGGGTTCCCCGCGCGACAGCTGGGTCGCGGAGAGGGGCAGGCCGGCGCGGGCCGCGATGTGGCGGTCGCGGACGGCGTCCAGGGGCTCGCGGCCGACGACCTCGCCGCTCTTGAGCAGCTCGACGAGCAGCTGGTGGCCGGCCAGTGCGGCGGGGACGGCGCCGGTGCCGACGACCTCGGCCTCGGCCACCCCGTGCGCGTCGGGCCGGCGCGCCGCCCACTTGCGGCCGCCGATGGAGGTCTTGCCGCCGGAGGACTTCTTCGCCACCGGCACCAGCGGTGCCTGCGGGTCGGCGGATCCGGCGCGGGCGACCAGCTTGTAGACCATCGAGCAGGTCGGGTGCCCGGATCCGGTCACCAGCTGGGTGCCGACGCCGTACGCGTCGACGGGGGACGCGGCCAGCGAGGCGATGGCGTACTCGTCGAGGTCGGAGGTGACCACGATCCGGGTGTCCGTCGCGCCGAGCTCGTCGAGCTGCCGGCGCACCCGGTGGGCCACGAGGAGCAGGTCACCGGAGTCGATGCGGACCGCGCCGAGCTCGGGTCCGGCGACCTCGACGGCCGTCCGGACGGCCTCGGCGACGTCGTAGGTGTCGACGAGCAGGGTGGTGCCGCGGCCGAGCGAGTCGACCTGGGCCTGGAAGGCGTCCCGCTCGGTGTCGTGCAGGAGGGTGAAGGCGTGGGCGCTGGTGCCCACGGTGGGGATGCCGTAGCGGAAGCCGGCGGCCAGGTCGGAGGTGGTGGCGAAGCCGCCGATGTAGGCGGCGCGGGCGGCGGCGACCGCGGCCAGTTCGTGGGTGCGGCGGGCGCCCATCTCGATCAGGGGGCGCTCGCCCGCGGCGGAGGACATCCGGGAGGCGGCGGCCGCGATCGCGGAGTCGTGGTTGAGGATGGAGAGGATCACGGTCTCGAGGAGCACGCACTCGGCGAAGGAGCCCTCGACGCGCATGATCGGCGAGCCCGGGAAGTAGACCTCGCCCTCCGGGTAGCCCCAGATGTCACCCGAGAAGCGGTATCCGGCGAGCCATTCCAGGGTCTCGTCGTCGACGATGTTCCGCTCGCGCAGGAAGCCGAGGACGTCCGCGTCGAACCGGAGGTTCTCGACGGCGTCCAGGACCCGCCCGGTGCCCGCGACGACGCCGTAGCGCCGGCCCTCCGGCAGCCGCCGGGTGAAGACCTCGAACACGCTGCGCCGTTCGGCCGTGCCCGCTTTCAGGGCTGCCTGGAGCATCGTCAGTTCGTACTGGTCCGTGAAGAGCGCCGTCGACGGAACTTCCACCGGCAGCCCAAGGTCCGCAACGTCCAATTAACTCACCCAGTCCGTGACTCTCCGGCAACCCCAGGCGCGGCCGGGGGTCCGGGGGTTGTCCCCCGGTATGTGCAGCATGGCAATGGATGCTACTCCCTTTTCGTCGGTGTGACGATTTCCCGGATGCGTGGCAGCATGGGCTTGTGACGTCACCCGCTCCCCTTGAGATCGAACGCACCGAGTCGGCGGAGGAGGTCTTCGCCGTACCCGAGCCGGACGTCCCCTGGGTCACGATCGTGCACAACGACCCGGTCAACCTCATGAGCTACGTGACGTACGTCTTCCAGTCGTACTTCGGGTACAGCAAGGACAAGGCCACCAAGCTCATGATGGACGTCCACCACAAGGGCCGGGCCGTCGTCTCCAGCGGTTCGCGCGAGGAGATGGAGCGCGACGTGCAGGCGATGCACGGATACGGCCTGTGGGCCACCCTCCAGCAGGACCGGAAGTAGCCTCCCCTCCTATGCCTGGACACTTCGAACCGCTCCCCGGCGGCGGCGCGGCCGTCGCACTCGACGACGTCGAGATCTCCATCATCCGGTCACTGGCCGTGCAGCTCCTGGAGCTCATCGGCCCCGGTCCGGCCGAGGACGCCCCCGACGACCCGCTCGCCGAGCTCTTCGCCGACGGGCCGAGCGAGCCTCCCGCCGACCCGGTGCTGCGCCGCCTCTTCCCCGACGCCTACACCGACCCGGAGGGCTCCCCGGGGCCCGAGCGGGCGGGCGAGCAGAAGGCGCACTCCGCCGAGTTCCGCCGCTACACCGAGAACGACCTGCGGGCCGGCAAGCGCGAGAACGCCCTCACGGTGGTCCGCTCGCTGGACGCGCTGGCCTCCGAGGCGGCCGGCGCGGGCGGGGCGGTGCTGAAGCTGACGCCGCAGGAGTCCCAGCAGTGGCTCCGCGCGCTGAACGACCTGCGCCTCGCGATCGGCTCCCGCCTGGAGATCACCGACGAGGACGACACCGATCTCCTCTACCGGCTGCCTGACGAGGACCCGCGCAAGCCGATGGTGATGGCGTACCTGTGGCTGGGCGGGCTCCAGGAGACCCTCGTGACGACGCTTCTGCCCTGATTCCTTCGCTTTTTTGTTCGCTCAGAGGACGCTCAAATCCGGATAACGATCGCGTCAACGCGACGGCCGGGAGTGTCCTCTTTGTGTCTCGTTCATCCGCTTCTTCTTGTGTCGTGCGCCACAGCGCGCCCGGTTGATCAATATTGCGGGCGTGATAAATCTTCACGACCGCCCGGCGAACACCATCCGCATGTTCGGCCGGGTGCGCCACCGAGCCGGTTGATCGCCGGCCAGGCATCGCTCCATCAATCCGGGGGGATCGAAACCCGATCCGAGGCCGACGAGAGGCCCGGTTCGGCATGGAGAAAGGCGCACCACACATGACCTCCGAGAAGGTCACTGACACCGCTGTCACTGACACTCCCGAAGAGGGATACGAACGCGGACTCGGCAGCCGCCAGGTCCAGATGATCGCCATCGGCGGCGCCATCGGCGTCGGGCTCTTCCTGGGCGCCGGGGCGAACATCGCCAAGGCCGGCCCCAGTCTCATCCTGATGTACGCCCTCGCGGGCGGGATCATCTTCTTCATCATGCGGGCGCTGGGCGAGCTGCTGCTCTACCGCCCGGTCTCGGGTTCCTTCGCGGAGTACTCGCGCGAGTTCCTCGGCCCGTTCTTCGGCTACTTCACCGGCTGGACGTACTGGCTGATGTGGGTCGTCACCGGTATGGCCGAGCTGACGGCCGCCGCGATCTACGTCAACTACTGGTTCCCGGCCGTCCCCCAGTGGGTGACCGCACTGGTCTTCCTGGTGATCCTGTTCGGGGTCAACCTGATCTCCGTGAAGCTCTTCGGTGAGCTGGAGTTCTGGTTCTCGATGGTGAAGGTCACCGCGCTGATCGGCATGATCGTCATCGGCCTGGGCGTCCTCACCTTCGGCTTCAGCAGCGCCGGCGACACGGCCGCGGTCTCCAACCTGTGGGCCTTCGACGGCTTCTTCCCCAAGGGCGTCGGCTCGTCCCTGATGACCCTCCAGGGCGTCATGTTCGCCTACCTCGCGGTCGAGCTGGTCGGTGTCACGGCAGGCGAGTCGCAGGACCCGGAGAAGACCCTCCCGAAGGCGATCAACACCCTTCCGTGGCGTATCGCGCTGTTCTACGTCGGCGCGCTCACCGTCATCCTCTGCGTCGTGAAGTGGACGGAGTTCGCGCCGGGCGTGAGCCCGTTCGTCGAGGCGTTCGCGAAGATCGGCATCCCGGCGGGCGCCGGCATCGTGAACTTCGTCGTGCTGACGGCGGCCCTGTCCTCCTGCAACTCGGGCATGTACTCCACGGGCCGGATGCTGCGGAACCTGGCCGACAGCGGCGAGGCCCCCGCGGTCTTCCGCAAGCTGTCGTCGACGAAGACCCCCGCCTTCGGCATCACGGTCTCGGTGCTGTTCATGGGCATCGGCGTGATCCTGAACTACGTCGTCCCCGAGAAGGCCTTCGGCTACGTCACCTCGGTGGCCACCGCGGCCGGCATCTGGACCTGGCTGATGATCCTGATCAGCCACGTCCTGTACCGCCGCGCGGTCGTCGCGGGCCGGCTGCCCGCCTCGTCCTTCCCGGCCCCGGGCGGCTCGGCGTTCAGCTGGGTGGCCATCGCCTTCCTGCTCTTCGTCACCGGCCTGATCGCGTACGACGCCGACTCCCGGGTCTGCCTCTACGTGATGGCGGGCTGGGCGGTCGCGCTCGGCATCGGCTGGGCGGTCCTGAAGGGCCGCAACCCGGAGATCACCGAACGGCGCGAGCCGGAGTTCGAGAAGGTCGGCTGACCGACCGGTCGACCACCCCCGGGACGTCCGGCCGCAGGGAGCACTCGTGGCGCCCCCTGCGGCAGCCGCTCAGGACGTCCGCGATGTGGGCCGTTCCGTACCACTCCTCGGTACGGAACGGCCCCTTTGCTTATCCTGGCGACCATGCTGACCATCACCCAGGCCCTGCACGACCAGATCGTCGCCCACGCGCGCAAGGACCACCCCGACGAGGCGTGCGGCGTGGTCGCGGGTCCGGCGGGCACGGACCGCCCGGAACGTTTCATCCCGATGCTGAACGCGGCCATGTCGCCCACGTTCTACGAGTTCGACTCGGGCGACCTGTTCAAGCTCTACCGCGAGCTGGACGACCGCGACGAGGATCCGGTGATCATCTACCACTCCCACACCGCCACGGAGGCGTACCCGTCCCGCACGGACATCTCGTACGCGAACGAGCCGGGCGCGCACTACGTGCTGGTGTCGACGGCCGACACGGACGGCGGGGGCGAGTTCCAGTTCCGCTCGTTCCGCATCGTGGACGCGGTGGTCACGGAGGAGGAGGTACGGGTCGTCGAGGCGTACTGAGGCGCGCAGCGCGTTCCGGTGGCCCCCGCGGCTATGCCGCCGCCGCGCCCCGCAGCAGCGAGCGGATGGGGCGCCACAGCTCCGGTACGGCCACGACGCCGATCGGGACACCGCCTCCGGGGGCCGTGCGCCAGATCAGGCCGTCCGGGTGGTGGAGCACCGCCGTGACCTCGTCCGGGGTGGGTGGCGCCGCGTTGCCGCGCAGGTAGACGGCCCGCAGGCCCAGGTTGCGGAGCCTGGTCAGGGCTCGGGCCCGGTTCCGGGCGTGAACCAGCACGCGGACGTCCGTGGAGGACCCTGGGAGGCCCTCTCGGGCGGTCGGGCTGGGCAGGTTCAACGCCACCACCACCATGCCGTCGGGCAGCTTGCAGAAGCCTCCTGCGGCCATGCGGTCACACCCCCGTGCGCGTCGGTATCGAGGTCGTCGCCGGGGCCGGCGCCGAGGTCGCTGTCGATGTCGGTGTCGATGCAGGTGTCAATAAGAAGGGCACAGGAGGCACCTAAACACGATCGGCGGCAACCCGCCAGAGGGGTTGCCGCCGATACGCGTCTGACCTGCTAAAACGTCGACTACTTGGTCGACGGACCGACCTTCACCTTGATCGTCGAACCGCTGAGCGGCTCATTGACGATCTTGATCGAGGTGTTGGTGTCAGTGACCTTGACGCCCGCGAGCGGGGTCGTCGCGTCGTAGTACGTGGACTTGCCGTCGTCGAAGACCGGGACACCCGGACGCGACTTGATCTTGACCGCGACGTCCGCCCTGTGCAGCGTGATCGCGTCCGTCCGGTACTGGCTGAACGGCGAGTCGAAGCTCTGCAGACGGGCGTTCATCACGGAGCCGTCGGCCCACTTCAGCGCGGTCGGGTGCGAGTCGACCGGAAGGATCAGGCCCTCACCCGGGTGCTGGCTGGTGTTGTCGTCCGCCTGCGAGGTGTCCCACTTCCAGATCAGCAGGCCGTTCTGGTAGGCGTAGTGCTCCACCCAGTCGGGCCGGGTCGTCGAGAAGCCGAAGTTGTACGGGCCGACCTTGAGGGTCTTGTCGTACGACACGTACTGGCGGTTCTCGGCGATGTAGTACTGGGCGTAGTCGTCCGTGATGGACGCGCCGATCCGGGAGAAGCCGGTCGCCGTCCACGCCGCGTCCGCGGTCTCCGCGTTGTCGGAGAACAGCGTGGCGCCGTCCGCCGTCACCTTGATCTCGTCGGCCGCGAAGCCCTTCTGGGCCACGCCGCCGTCGGTGGCGTAGCGGAAGCGGAGGCTGATCTTCTGGCCCGCGTAGGCGTTCAGCGGGAAGGTCAGCTTCTGGTAGGCGTCGACCGTGCCGGTCAGGGCGGGCTTGCCGCTGCCGTCGCGCGGGACGGCGCTGCCGTCGGCCAGGGTGCCGTCGATCGGCGTCCAGTTGGCGCCGTCGGTGGAGACCTCGGTGTACAGGTAGTCGTAGTCCTGCTCGATGTCCCACCAGCCGTCCAGGGACAGCGAGGCCGACGTCCTGCCGGTCAGGTCGACCGCGCGGGTCAGGGTGTTGCGCAGGTCGTCGCCGCTGCCGCTCCACCACTGCGTGGCGCCCTCGGCCGGGGCGACCACCTCGGTGGTGACCTCCTTCTCCGGCAACTGGACCACGAGGGCCTGGGCGTTCTTGGTGTTGTACTCCGCGACGCCCAGCGTGTGGGTGGACTTCACGCCCGCCTTGGCGACGTCGTAGTCCAGCCAGCCCAGCTGGAGCTTGTCCCAGGCGTTCATGTCGCCGGGAAGGTCGCCGATGGCCTCCTTGCCGGTGCCGAGCCAGGAACCGGACGACATCAGCGTCCAGAAGCCGGTGGAGTTCTCGCCGCCGCCGGAGGTGTCGTACTCGTCCGGCAGACCGAGGTCGTGACCGTACTCGTGCGCGTAGACGCCGAGTCCGCCGTTCTCCGGCTGGATGGTGTAGTCGCCGACCCAGATGCCGGTGTCGCCGACCTGGGCGCCGCCGAGCTTGTTGGTGTCCGGGCCGGTGGAGCCGGCGTCGGTGCCGAAGGCGTACCAGCGGTGTGCCCAGATGGCGTCCTCGCCCTGGGCGCCGCCGCCCGCGGACTCGTCCTCACCGGCGTGCACGATCTGGAAGTGGTCGATGTAGCCGTCGGACTCGTTGAAGTCGCCGTCGCCGTCGTAGTCGTAGCGGTCCCACTGGTCGAACTCGGCCAGCTCCGCCTTGATCTCGGCGGCGGTGGCGCCGGCCGCCTCACGCTCGGCGACCCAGGCGTTGACGCCGTCCTGGACCGCGTACCAGGCGCCGGTGGAGGCGCTGTTGGAGCCGTACCGGGCCTCGTTGTACGGGACCTTGACCCAGTCGGTCACCTCGCCCTCGACCGAGTAGCGGCCCGAGGACTGCTTCTCGTAGTACTTCTTCAGCGACTCGGTGTTCTTGCCGGTGCCGAAGTACAGCTCCTGGAAGTGCTTCTGGTTGTAGTCCGCCTGCCAGGCGGTGGAGTTGTCCTTGCTGCGGTCCGGCGCGGCTATCCGGTTGTGCAGCGGGCCGGCCGTGCCGCCGTAGCGGCTGTCGACCTGGTCGCCGAACTCGACGAGGATCGTGAAGATCTTGTCGGTCTTCTCGCGGCCGAGCTCGACGTACTTGCTGTCGCCCTTCCGGCTCTTGAGCTGGACGACCTTCGAGCCGTCCCGGTCCTTGACCGACGCCTCGCCGGATATGACCTGCTCGATGGCCTCCTCGCGCTGCGCCTCCTGGGTCTTGCTGAGCGGGCCGTCGAAGTCGTGCTCCTTGGCCTTGGCCGGCTGCGGGTCCTGCCGGTCCACCGCCGGGGCCTTCGCCGAGGTGTTGTCGGCGGCCTGTGCCACGGCGAACGTCGAGAACGTCGCCGAGGCCGCCGCAAGGGCGACGACCGTGGCGGCCGTCCTGAACGTCCAGGATCTACTGGTCACTTGATGTCCTCCCACGCACGCGTCCGGACGCGCGGAAAGGGGGGATCCCTGTCAAGGAAGGTCCGCGCGCTGTTATACGCGTGTAGTCAAGTGACGCCATTTGACTACTGGTTTACGAGAAAAGACAGACCTTGACTTGAACAAGTCAACTGCATTATTGGGAGTGCGTGTTCGCATTGCGGACATGCGACTGTAACGTCGCGGAGGCCTCGACAGGCGCGCGGGACAGTCCACTTGATGGACGTCATGACTCCGTGCGCCCCCTGTGCACCGGCACCGTGGGTTAGGTCACGCTTACCGTTCGTTCCGCTCGGGCATGCAGCCGAATAGAGTCGAGACCGCCCCCGCTTCCGAGGACACCGATTGCCATGCCTCGTCCGACTGTCGCACAGCTCACGTACGGTTCCTGCACCGTCATCTGCTCGACGCTCGCCATGCTGCTGCTGTCACAGACGAGTTCGGGCCCCGGCATCGCGGTCGTCGTCGTCGCCGCGGTCGCGCTCGGCGTGCTCGTCGCCATGACGGTGCCGGTGCCGAAGCCGTCCAGGGCCCCCGTGGCCCGCTCCGCGAACCGATCCGTGATCCGATCCGCGGCCCGCTCCACGGCGAGCGTGCCCGCGGGCCGGCCCGTCACCGTTCCCGTGCGCTCCCCCGTGCACGCGTCGGTCCGGGCTTCGGTCGCCTCCGCATCCGAGCCCGTCCGGGAGCCCACGGCCCCCTGAAGCACGCGCGCAGGCCGGCTCACCGCGTGCTGACCACCACCGTCTTGGCCGCCTTGTCGTGCAGACCCTGCTTGTAGGGCTTGTCGAAGTAGCTCCAGCCGCCGCAGACCGCAGTCCACACACAGGCGCAGCAGAACGCGAACGGCACCCACAGCACCAGGGCGCGGATCAGCGAGGTCTGCGCGGAGGGCGTGGAGCCGTTGTCGAGGTTGGCCACCCGCATGCCGAGCCACTTCTTGCCCAGCGTCTGGCCCGACTTGGCGGTCAGGATCGTGTCGTACGCGACGTACAGGATGGCGGCGAGGAGTTCCCGCCCGAAGGTCTTGCCGAACTCGATGTCGTCCGCGTCCACCGTGTACTGCGCGACCCCGAAGGCCCAGGCCAGCAGGGACACCACGATGAAGACGAGGATCATGTCGATGATCCGGGCCAGCGTGCGCTTGCCGCTGTCGGCGAGCGGGGGCATCCCGGAGAGCGGATCGGCCGGGTAGCCGCCGTAGGGGTCGCCGCCCTGCGGACCACCGCCGTACGGGCCGCCACCGAACGGCGGGGGCTGACCCGACCCGCCGCCGTACGGATCGCGCGATGCGTCGTACGGCGAGCCCTGTCCCGCACCGGACGGGGGCTGCCCCTGACCGTACGGGGGCTGCGGGGGCTCCTGTTGCGGGGGCCGCTTCCTGAACGGGTCGTCCTCCGGCGGCTCGCCGCCGCCGGAGCCGGGGGGCGGTTCGGTGGTCATGCCCCCGAGTCGACCGCGAACCCGCGGACTCCGCATCCGGCGAGCGGCCGTCCGGGGGACGGGGTGCCGGGTACGAAGGTGCGGGCGTAAGGGGCTGCGGGCGTAAGGGGCTGCGGGCGCACCGGGGTGCGGGCGTAGGAGGCTGCGGGCGCACCGGGGTACGGACGTAGGAGGCTGCGGGCGTACGGGCTGCGAGGGTCCGGGGCCGTGCCGGTACAGATGTGGGGGTCAGCCGGCGACGAACGTGTGCGCCGCCTTGTCGTGCCAGCACTGCCGCCACGGCTTGTCGAACAGACCCCACACGACGCCCACCACACCGACGACGAGCAGACCGGGCACGCTGTAGACGAGCCAGCGGCCCAGCGCCGCCCGGAAGGACGGGGGTTCGCCGCCCTCGATGTCCCGCACCTGGAGACCGAACAGCTTCTTGCCCAGCGTGCGGCCCCACTTCGCGGTCGGCACGGCCTCGTACACGATCCCGAAGACCAGCAGCACGGCGAGGACGATCCCGAGGTACACGGACGTCGTGCCGTCGAGCAGCCAGACGGTGACGGTCTCTCCGGTGAGCTTGGCGGCCTCGACCTTCGCGGTCACGTGGTCGAGGGCCCTCACTCCCAGCGGCACGGCGGCGGCTGCCGTGACGGCCGCGACGACGAGCGTGTCCACGAACCGGGCGGCCAGCCGCTTGCCGAGGCCCGCGGGACGGGCCTCGGACGCCCGCCGGGCGGCCGCCTGGAAGATGTCGTCGACCGGCGGCTTCCAGGGCACGACGGGTCCGTCCTCGGCTCCCGCGAGCTGGTGCACCTGCTGCGCCCAGGAGGACTGTCCGCCGCCGGGACCGGCGGCCATCGGCACGGCGCCCTGCGGGGGCTGCGGCTGAGGGCCGCCGGCTTGCCGGGGCACGCTCGGAGCGCCCTGCTGGGGGACGGGGGCGGGCGCGGGCGCCTGGGCGCCGGGCTGCGCGGCCGGCTGAGCACCGGGCTGCGCGGCCGGGGAACCCGATGGACCCTGCGGAGCCGGAGCCGGAGCCGGAGCCGGAACGGGCGCGGGGGCGGGGGCGGGAACAGGGGCGGGGGCGGGGGCCGGTGCGGCGGCCGCGACGTGTGCCGGGCCCTGCGGGGCCGGGCCGCCCGGGGTCTGACCCGCCGCCGCACGCTCGGCGGCCGCCTTGCCGGCTCCGAAACCGGGCTTGGCGGGGGCGGCGCCGGGTCCGGCCGGCGCCCCGACCGGACCCTGCGCGCCGAAGGCGGCGGGGGCGGCCGAGGCGGGGTCGCCGAACCCGGAGGGCGCGGGGGTGCCGGGGGCCGACGCGGGGCCGGGGCCCTGGGCGGCGGCGGGGAACGCGGGCGCGTTGCCCGCCGGCTGCGCGCCGTCCCTGTGGCCCGTGCGCGGGGCCGGCGCGCGGAAGGTGACCGTGCCCTCGTCGGGGACGAGTCCCGGGGGGCCGGAGGTACCGGACGCGGGGGCCGCGGGGCCGCCGCCCGCCGTCGGCCGGCGGAAGACGAACGTGCCCCCGGAGACCACGTCCCCGGCGCCGGCACCCTCCTCCGGTTCCGCGGGCGGGATCGTCGACGTGCCGTCCGTGCTCGTGGACAGGCCCTCGGGCTGCGCCGGGGCGGGCGAGGGCACCCTGGGGTCGGCTCCCTGCGGGGCGCCCCAGGAGACCCGGCGGTCCTGGTCGCCGCCGAAGCCGGACTGGTGGGCGCGGTCGGCGCCCCACGCGGAGGCGGGCTCGGGACGGCCGCCGTACGGGTCCGCCGGTGCCGGTGCCGGGTCCTCGTCGAAGAAGTGCGGGCCGGTCTCCTCCACGGAGGCCGGCGGAGAGCCGGACGGGGGCGTGAGCGGGCGGCCGTCGGAGGGCGCCGGCCGACTGGTGCCCGGTACCCAGGAGGCACCGTTCCAGTACCGGACGTATCCAGGGATGGACGGGTCCGGGTAGTACCCCTCGCGGGGCCTGTCGTCGCCGGGTGCCGGGGTTGGGGCGCTCATGTCCGTCGTCCCGTATCTGCTCGGGGGTGGGATGGGGGGCTCCACATCTATCAGACCGACGCAAGCCCCACTGCCAGTCCTGTCGGACCCGCCCCTTTCCGGGCAACCCCGTGCACGCTCTTCACACGTTCGGAACGCCTGCCGCAGCACGGGGCCGGAACCCGTCGGAAAAAGTTCTCCGAACCCGCGTAATGCTTCCGGGCCGGGCCGCTCTCCACTCGTACGGGCCCACCGCGGGTCCGCGCGAGGTCCGGTCTCGAGAGGGGAACCGACATGCATCACACCGTGGTGGAACGCGAACTGGAGCTCAAGCTGGTCCTGTCGCCGGAGCGCAGCATCCCGGTCCCGGCCCGGCTGGCCTACCGCAGCGACGACCCGTTCGCCGTCCACGTCGCCTTCCACGTCGACTCCGAGCACCCGGTCGACTGGACGTTCGCCCGTGAACTGCTCGTGGAGGGCGTGTTCCGGCCGTGCGGGCACGGGGACGTGCGGGTGTGGCCGACGAAGGTGGAGGGGCGCGGCGTCGTGCTGATGGCGCTGAGTTCGCCCGACGGGGACGCACTGCTCGAGGCGCCCGCGGCGCAGGTGTCGGCCTGGCTGGAGCGGACGCTGCGGGTGGTGCCGCCGGGGACCGAGGCCGGTCGGCACGGCATCGACGACGGTCTGGCCGAGCTGCTCGCCCCGACTCCCGCGGACGACCTGTGGCTGTGCGACCCGTGGCCGTCGGACGAGTCCGTGGACGGGGAGTGAGACGCGGCACCCCGGGTCGCGGTCGCGGTCCCGGTGGCGGTCGCGGTCGCGGTCCCGGTCCCGGTCCCGGTGCCGGTGCCGGTCGCCGTCGCCGTCGCGGCGGTGTCAGAACAGTTTGCCGGGGTTGAGGATGCCCAGCGGGTCGAAGGCCGCCTTGACCGCCCGCTGCATCTCCACGCCCACCGGGCCGATCTCGCGCGCCAGCCACTCCTTCTTCAGCACGCCCACGCCGTGCTCGCCGGTGATGGTGCCGCCGAGTTCCAGGCCGAGGCCCATGATCTCGTCGAAGGACTCGCGGGCGCGCCGGACCTCGTCGGGGTCCGCCGCGTCGAAGCAGACCGTGGGGTGGGTGTTGCCGTCGCCCGCGTGGGCGACGACCCCGATGGTCAGCCGGTGCTTCCGCGCGATGCGCTCGACGCCCTCGAGCATCTCGCCGAGCCTGGACCGGGGCACGCACACGTCGTCGATCATCGTCGTGCCCTTGACGGCCTCCAGGGCGACGAGCGACGACCGCCGTGCCTGGAGCAGGAGTTCGGACTCGGCGAAGTCGTCGGCGGGGACCACCTGGGTGGCGCCTGCCGCCTCGCACAGCGCGCCGACGGCGGCGAGGTCGGCGGCCGGGTCGGGGGTGTCGAAGGCGGCCAGCAGCAGGGCCTCGGTGGTCTCCGGGAGCCCCATGTGGGCCAGCTCGTTGACGGCTCGGACCGTCGTACGGTCCATGAGTTCGAGGAGGGACGGGACGTGTCCGCCGGCCATGATCCGGCAGACCGCGTCGCAGGCGGCGGCACCGGAGGCGAACTCGGCCGCCAGCACCAGTTGCCGCGGTGGCTGCGGCCTGAGGGCGAGGACCGCCCGGACGACGATGCCCAGCGAGCCCTCCGAGCCCACGAACAGGCGGGTGAGGTCGTATCCGGCGACGCCCTTCGCCGTGCGGCGGCCGGTGGTCATCAGGCGGCCGTCGGCGAGCACGACGTCCAGGCCGAGGACGTACTCGGCCGTCACCCCGTACTTGACGCAGCACAGTCCGCCCGACGCGGTGCCGATGTTGCCGCCGATCGTGCACGTCTCCCAGCTGGAGGGGTCGGGCGGGTAGTAGAGACCGTGTTCGTTCACCGCGCGGGAGAGCGCCGCGTTGACGACGCCCGGTTCGACGACGGCGATCCGGTCGACCGGGTTGATCTCGATGATCCGGTCCAGCTTCGTCAGGGAGAGCACGACGCAGCCCTCGGAGGCGTTGGCGGCCCCGGACAGTCCGGTGCGGGCGCCCTGCGGGACGACCGGGACGCGCAGCTCGGTCGCCGTGCGCATGACGTGCTGGACCTCTTCGACGGTGCGCGGCAGCACCACGGCGGCGGGGATGCCGGCCGGGCAGAAACTGGCCATGTCGTTGGCGTAGGAGCCCGTGATGTCCGGGTCGGTGAGGACGGCCTCGGGGGGCAGGCCGACGAGCAGACGGTCGACGAGGTGACGGCTCATGATCACAGGTTCGCACCCGGGGCCATCGGTGTGAACCCCGTCCGCCCGGCCCTTCGGCTGACGTCATACGGTCGTCGTACTGACGCACAGTGAGCGCCATGGAGAACAGCGCCATGGAGAACGCGGAGCGCGCCGCCGAAGAGCGCACCGCCCCCGAAGAGGCCGCCGCGGGCGACGCGGCTCCCGCGGCCACCGGCACGGTTTCGCGGCTGCGTCGGCGGCTTCTCGTCGGCTCCCTCGTGGGGTGTCTCGCGCTGGGCGGCGGGGTGCTGCTGTACCTGCCCGGTGGGGAGCCCGCGGCGCGGCGGGCGTCCGCGCCGGCTCCGGGGGCGCAGGCGGGCACGGCGGTCCGTGCGGGGGTGCCGGCCGCGCTGCCGGATCTGGCGGTGCTGATCGACGAGCGCGAGAGCCGGGTGCGGGCGCATCCGCGGGACGCGCGCTCCTGGGCGGTGCTCGGCACGGCCTACATCGAGCAGGGCCGGCGCACCGCCGACGCCGCCGCCCTGTACCCGAAGGCCGAGCAGGCGTTGCGGACCTCGCTGAAGGTACGCCCGAAGGCCAACGCCGAGGCCCTGGACGGTCTGGCGGCGCTGGCGAACGCGCGGCGTGACTTCCGGGCGGCCCTGTCCTTCGGCGAGGCGGCGCGCAAGCTGGCGCCGAAGCGCTGGACGACGTACCCGCAGCTCATCGACGCGTACACCGGGCTCGGCGACTACAAGAAGGCCCGCAAGGCCCTCGACTCGTTGACGGCCTTGCACTCCGGTCCTGCCGTGCGGGCGCGGGCGGCGGGCGTCTACTGGGACCGGGGCCGGCGTGAGGACGCGCAGGCCGCGCTGGCCGACGCGGCGGCCGGTGCCTCCTCCCCCGCCGAGCAGGCGGCCTGGCTGGAGCGGGCCGGGCAGCTGGCCTGGGAGCGCGGCGAGCGGGCGGACGCCCTGCGGCACTTCCAGGAGGCGGTCAGGATCGACCCCGACCAGCGGGCCGCGCAGGCCGGGCAGGGGCGGGCGCTGGCGGCTCTGGGGCGGACGTCGGAGGCGTTGAACGCGTACCAGGTGGCGCTCGCCAGGCAGCCGTCGCCGGCTTACGCGCTGGAGCTGGGCGAGCTGTACGAGTCGCTGGGGCTCACGCAGGCGGCGCGCGTGCAGTACGACCTGCTGCGGACCCGGGTGCGACAGGACGCGACGGGCGGGGTGGACGGGGAACTGGTGCTCGGCCGGTTCGAGGCCGACCACGGGGATCCGGCCTCGGCGGTACGGCGGCTGCGGGCCGAGTGGCGACAACAGCCGGGGATCGCGGTCGCCGACGCGCTGGGCTGGGCGCTGCACCGGGCCGGGGACGACAAGGAGGCGCTGAGGTTCGCCGTGATCGCCACCGACCGGGTGCACGGGGGCGCCGTGCACAGCGCGCCGTACATGTACCACCGGGGCATGATCGAGCGGGCGCTGGAGCTGGCGGGGCCGGCCCGGCGGCACCTCCAGGAGGCCTTGCGGATCAACCCGTACTTCTCGCCGCTGCTCGGTCCGGTGGCCCGGACGGCGCTGGCCCGGCTGGGCGCCGAGCCGGCCCCGGCCGAGCTGCCCGAGTAGGGCTCGCACCGCCGCCCGCCGGCACCGCCGCCCTCCCGGTCGGCGCGTCGCGGGTGGCCGGCGCGTCGCGGGTGGCCGGCGCGTCGCGGGTGGTCGACGCGTCGCGGGTGGCCGGGGCGTCGGGGGTGATCAGCGCCGGCACCCGTGATCAGACCCGTTACGCGTGGTCAGCGCCGCTACAGGTTGCCGCGCTTCTCCTGCTCGCGCTCGATCGCCTCGAACAGGGCCTTGAAGTTGCCCTTGCCGAAGCCCATCGAGCCGTGCCGTTCGATGATCTCGAAGAAGACGGTCGGCTTGTCCTGGACCGGCTTGGTGAAGATCTGGAGCAGATAGCCGTCCTCGTCGCGGTCGGCGAGGATCTTCAGCTCGCGCAGGGTCTCGACGGGGACGCGGGTGTCGCCGACCCACTCGCCGAGGGTGTCGTAGTAGGAGTCGGGGGTGTCGAGGAACCGGACCCCGGCCGCCCGCATCGTCCGTACCGTCTGCACGATGTCGCCTGTGTTGAGCGCGATGTGCTGGACGCCGGCACCGCCGTAGAACTCCAGGTACTCGTCGATCTGGGACTTCTTCTTGGCGATGGCGGGCTCGTTGATCGGGAACTTGACCTTGAGCGTGCCGTCCGCGACGACCTTCGACATCAGGGCGCTGTACTCGGTGGCGATGTCGTCGCCCACGAACTCCTTCATGTTCGTGAAGCCCATGACCTTGTTGTAGAAGCCGACCCACTCGTTCATCCGGCCGAGTTCGACGTTGCCGACGCAGTGGTCGATCGCCTGGAAGGTGCGGTGGGCGGGCGGTTCGACGATCGGCTCGGCGGCGGCGAAGCCGGGGAGGTAGGGACCGTCGTAGCCGGAGCGGTCGACGAGGGTGTGGCGGGTCTCGCCGTAGGTGGCGATCGCGGCGAGGACGACGGTGCCGTGCTCGTCCTTCAGCTCGTACGGCTCGGCGACCGAGCGGGCGCCGTGCTCGATCGCGTAGGCGTACGCGGCCCGCGCGTCGGGGACCTCGATGGCCAGGTCGACGACGCCGTCGCCGTGCTCGGCCACGTGCCGCTCGAGGAAGTGGCCGTGGCTGGTGGCGGCCTTGATGACGGAGGTCAGGACGAAGCGGGCCGAGCCGTTGGTGAGCACGTACGAGGCGGTCTCGCGGCTGCCGGTCTCCGGTCCGCAGTAGGCGACCAGCGTCATGCCGAAGGCGGTGGAGTAGTAGTGCGCCGCCTGTTTGGCGTTGCCCACGGCGAAGACGACCGCGTCCATTCCCTTGACCGGGAAGGGGTCGGCCTGCCGGGCGGTGTCGGGAGTGTGGTGTGTGGTCTGCGTCATGGCCGAAGCCTCGCGCCGGGCAGCAAGGTGCGCAATAGTTCGCTTCATCGCTGGGCAATGTGTGCAGCGGTACGACGGTTTCGACCGGCTTTCTGTACAGGGTGACCATCGCGGAGGCGGGCGGGTATGGCGATCGACCGACTGGACGGCCGGATCATCGTGCTGCTGGCCCGGGAACCGCGCATGGGGGTGCTGGAGATGTCCCGGCGGCTGGGAGTGGCCCGGGGGACGGTGCAGGCGCGGCTCGACCGGCTTCAGTCGAATGGAGTCATCCGGGGATTCGGCCCCGAGGTCGATCCGGCGGCGCTCGGCTACCCGGTCACGGCGTTCGCCACGCTCCAGATCCGGCAGGGGCAAGGAGCCGACGTGCGGGCCCACTTGGGGACCGTGCCGGAAGTGCTGGAGCTGCACACCACGACCGGCAGCGGGGACATGCTGTGCCGGCTGGTGGCCCGCTCCAACGCCGATCTCCAGCGGGTGATCGACCTGGTCGTCGGTTTTGATGGCATCGTCCGGGCCTCCACCGCGATCGTGATGGAGAACCCCGTTCCGCTGCGGATCATCCCGCTGGTGGAGCAGGCGGCCGAGGACGACCGGGACAGGCCCTGACCCGGCGGGCCTGACCCGGAGCTGGTCCGGGTCCGGTCGACATGGGGCGGTGAGGACGTGTGAGCTTCTGGGAGTACCTGGGCAACCGTCACCAGCAGCTGCTGACCGACGCCTACCAGCAGGCCAGCCTGGTCTTCCAGTGCATGCTCATGGCGACCGTGATCGGCGTCGTGATCGGGGTCGTCACCTACCGCAGCGGCTGGGCGGGCAACCTGGCCACCGTCGGCACCTCGGCGATCCTGACCGTCCCGTCGCTCGCGATGATCGGTCTGCTGATCCCGCTCGTGGGGCTCGGCGTACCGCCGACGGTGATCGCGCTGACCCTGTACGGACTGCTGCCGGTGGTGCGCAACGCGATCGTGGGGCTGCGCGGCGTCGATCCCACGCTCGTGGACGCGGCCAGGGGCATCGGGATGTCCTCGGCGATGCGGCTGCTGCGGGTGGAGCTGCCGCTGGCCTGGCCGCCGATCCTGACCGGGATCCGGGTGTCGACACAGATGCTGATGGGCATCGCCGCGATCGCCGCGTACGCCTCCGGGCCAGGCCTGGGCAACGAGATCTTCCGCGGCATCGCCTCCCTCGGCAGCAGGAACGCGCTCAACCAGGTCCTGGCGGGCACGCTCGGGATCATCGTCCTGGCCCTGCTGTTCGACGCCGCGTACGTCCTCATCGGACGGCTGACGATTCCCAGGGGGATCCGTGTCTGAGACCGCGTCCGAGGCCGAGTCCGAGGCCGAGTCCGGGGCCGAGTCCGGGGACGGCGCCCACGGGGCGACGATCGAGCTGGTGAACCTCACCAAGCGCTATCCGGGCAACCCCAACCCGGCCGTCGACAACGTCACCATGGAGATCAAGGCGGGCGAGACCGTCGTCTTCGTCGGCCCGTCGGGCTGCGGGAAGTCGACCACGCTGAAGATGATCAACCGGCTGATCGAGCCGAGCGGCGGCCGGATCCGGATCAACGGCGAGGACGTCACCGACATCGACCCGGTGAAGCTGCGCCGCAAGGTCGGGTACGCGATCCAGTCGTCCGGGCTCTTCCCGCACATGACGGTCGCGCAGAACATCGCGCTCGTGCCGAGGATGATCGGCTGGCCGAAGGCCCGGATCCGGGACCGGGTGGAGGAGATGCTCGACCTGGTCGGGCTCGACCCCGGCGAGTTCCACGGCCGCTACCCGCGCCAGCTGTCCGGCGGGCAGCAGCAACGGGTCGGTGTGGCGCGGGCGTTGGCGGCGGATCCGCCCGTCCTGCTGATGGACGAGCCGTTCGGCGCGGTCGACCCGATCACCCGCGACCATCTCCAGGACGAGCTGATCCGGCTCCAGCAAGAGCTGCACAAGACGATCGTGTTCGTCACCCACGACTTCGACGAGGCGATCAAGCTGGGCGACCGGATCGCGGTGCTGCGCGAACGCTCGCACATCGCCCAGTTCGACACCCCGGAGGCGATCCTCACCAACCCGGCGGACGACTTCGTGTCCGGGTTCGTGGGGGCGGGGGCGGCACTGAAGCGGCTCAACCTGAGCCGGGTACGGGACGTGGAGATCACCGACTACCCGACGGTGACCGTCGACGACCCGCTCCAGACCATCTTCGACAAGCTCCGCTCCAGCGGCACGAACGAGATCCTCCTCCTCGACCAGCGCGGACGCCCCTACAAGTGGCTGCGCCGCGGGGACCTGATGCGGGCCAGGGGCTCGCTGGCGCGGGCCGGAACCCTGGTCAGCGACACGGTGACGAAGGACGCCACCCTGCGGGACGCGCTGGAGGCGGTGCTGACCGACAACACCGGGCGGGTCGCGGTCACCGGACGGCGGGGCGAGTACACGGGGGTCGTCGACATGGAGACGCTGCTGAACTCCGTGCACGAGCTGCTGGAGGCCGACCGGCTGGAGGCGCTGGAGGCCCAACACGAGCTGGAGGAGGCCCGGGCCGCGCAGACGCACGCGGAACAGGAGGGCCCGGGCGGGGAGGCGAAAGCGTGAGCACGCCCGACCTGAGCGAGAACGCCGGCCCGGACGGGGCTCCCGGGCCGCAGGGCGAGGCCGTGGACGGGCCGCGGGAGACCAGGACCCCGCCGCCCGCGCCGCCCCGCCGTCGGCTCACCTGGCAGAAGCTGACCTTCCTGCCCGCCTTCCTCGTCGCCCTGCTGCTCGCGACCTGGCTGTGGTTCCAGCAGGCGGACCTGGACCCGATCTCGGAGAACGCGCTGTCGAACGGGCAGGTGTCGAAGGCGCTGTGGCAGCAGGTGCGGCTCACGGTGATCTCCACCTTCTTCGTGCTGATCATCGCGATCCCGCTCGGCATCCTGCTGACCCGGGGTTCGCTGCGCCGAGCGACACCGTTCGCGATGGCCGTCGCCAACATGGGGCAGGCGACGCCCGCCATCGGCCTGCTCGCCCTGCTGGTGATCTGGCTGGGCACGGGCACGAAGGCCGCCCTGATCGGCATCATCGCCTACGCGATCCTGCCGGTGCTCGCGAACACCGTCGCGGGCCTGAAGTCGAACGACCCGACGCTGCTGGAGGCGGCCCGCGGCATCGGGATGTCCGCACTGGGCGTGCTCCGCAAGGTCGAGCTGCCGCTGGCCGTCCCGCTGATCCTGGCCGGCGTGCGGACGGCCCTCGTCCTCAACGTCGGCACGGCGACCCTGGCGACCTTCGGCGGGGGCGGCGGCCTGGGCGTGCTGATCACCACCGGCATCACCAACCAGCGCATGCCGGTGCTGGTGCTGGGTTCGATCCTCACCGTCTCGCTGGCACTGCTCGTCGACTGGCTGGCCTCACTGGCGGAAGTGCTGCTGCGGCCGCGGGGGCTGGAGGTGGACTCGTGAAGCGCTCCCGCCCGGTGATCGCCGGGGTGCTGGCGGCACTGGCCTGCGGGCCGGCCGGGTGCGGGCTCACCAGCGGCTCCCCCATGGTCGACGACGTATCGCCCGGGTCGATCGGGCAGGGCGAGCCGCTCAAGGGCGCCGATCTCACCGTGACGTCCAAGTCGTTCACCGAGAACCTCATCCTCGGCGCGATGCTGGGCATCGCCTTCCAGGCGGCCGGCGCGGACGTCCTGGACCGCACCGGCATCCAGGGCTCCATCGGCTCGCGCGAGGCGGTCAGGAACGGCGACGCCGACGCCATGTACGAGTACACGGGCACCGCCTGGATCACCTACCAGGGCAACAGCGAGCCCATCCCCGATCCGCAGGCGCAGTGGCAGGCCGTGCACGACGCCGACCTGAGGAACGGCGTGACCTGGCTGCCTCCGTCGCGGCTGAACAACACCTACGCGCTGGCCATGAACCAGGCCAACTTCAAGAAGTACGGCACCAGGACGCTCTCGCAGGTGGCCGCCCTGTCGAAGTCCGACCCCAAGGCGGTGACGCTCTGCGTGGAGAGCGAGTTCGCCAACCGCGCGGACGGGCTGCCCGGCATGGAGAAGGCGTACGGGATGTCCGTGTCGGCGTCGCGGATCACGCAGATGGACACCGGGATCATCTACACCCAGGTCCAGAAGGGGAGTTGCACCTACGGGGAGGTCTTCACCACCGACGGGCGCATCAAGTCCATGAACCTGGTGGTGATGGCCGACGACAAGAAGTTCTTCCCCAACTACAACGCGGCCCCCGTGATCAACTCCAAGACGCTGAAGAAGTGGCCGGCGATCGCGAAGGTCATCGACCCGGTGACGAAGAAGCTGGACAACACGGTGGCCCAGGACCTGAACGCCAAGGTGGACGTCGACGGGGAGGATCCCCACCAGGTGGCCCTGGACTGGATGAAGGACGAGGGCTTCGTCAAGTAGCCGAGCTACGGGGTGACTTGCGGGGTGACTTGATGAAGGAGACGTCAGGGGGGCCGCCGAGAGGACCGCCGAGAGGGACTTACAAAGGAGTCGTTGCAAAGGACTCTTTGCAACGCTACCTTTGTGCGCATGCCGGAACAGCCCGAGGTACGCAAGCTCGATGCCCGTTCGCTGCGCGGACTCGCGCATCCCCTGCGCATGGAGCTCCTCAACGCGTTGCGGCGGCACGGCCCGGCCACCGCGTCGCAACTCGCGGAACGGCTGGGCGAGTCCAGCGGCGCCACCAGCTACCACCTGCGCCAGCTCGCCGCCCACGGCTTCGTCGCGGACGATCCCGAACGGGGCAAGGGGCGGGAACGGTGGTGGAAGGCGGCGGTTCAAGGCATCGCCATGGACGAGAAGCTGTTCCAGAGCCCGGATCCGGAGGTGCGCGGGGCGGCCGACACGTTCCTGCACGAGATCGCGAACAAGCACGCCCGCGAGTTGGCGACGTGGGTGGCCACACGTGACGCATGGCTCCCGAAGTGGTCGGACCACGCGATGGACCTCAGCGACTGGCAGCTGCGCCTGACCCCGGAACGGGCCCGCGAACTAGTGCGTGACATGCACGAGCTGCTCAGGAGCTACGAAGCGCTCGAAGCCGGCGAGAACGACCCGGAAGCCGAGCAGATCCGCCTCCACACGCATGTCTTCCCCATCACCACGGATCGAGAGAGGTCCCAGTGATCGACCCCGAGACCCACCTCGCCCTGCACCGGGTCCGTGCCGCCGACCTGCGCGCCAGAGCGGACGCCCACCGCCTCGCCGCCGAAACCAGGCGCCCGGGCGAACTTCGCACCCGCCTCGGCTGGACCCTCGTGGAAATCGGTCTGCGACTCGCCACCACGGCCAAGCCGTCGCCTGCGGTCGCCTAACAGCTCGGTACCGAGCTCTTGCCGTTCTGTAGGGCCGTCAGTGCGGTCACCGTGCTCTTCAGGGTGGTGACCGGGATCAGGCGGAGGCCCTTGGGCAGTTCGGCCTTGGCGTCGGCGCACTCCGCCTTCGGCACCAGGAAGACGGTGGCCCCGTCGCGCCGGGCGGCCTGCGTCTTCAGGGCCACGCCGCCGACCGCGCCGACCGTGCCGTCGGCCTCGATGGTCCCGGTACCGGCGATCGTGCGACCGCCGGTGAGGTCGCCGCCGCTGCCGTCGCCGTCGAGCTTGTCGACGATGCCGAGCGAGAACAGCAGCCCGGCGCTGGGGCCGCCCACGTCGGACAGCCTCAGCGTGACCTTGATGCCGTCGTCGGTACGGTCGAGGTACTTCAGCGCGGCCTCGGTCGCGGCGTCCTGGGACTGCCGCATCTGCTCGGTGTTGTGCTGCTCGATCTCCTTGGTGCTCTCCCCGCTGGGGTAGACGGAGTCGCGCGGCATGATCGCCTGGTCGGCACGGAACCAGCCGTCGACGACGTCGGAGAGCCTGACCTCGGTGTCGGGGTTGGTCGCCTCGATCGTCGTCATCCGCAGCTGCCCGCTCGTGCTCCGGACGGGCGCGCCGGTGATCGTGATGACCGGGGTGCCCTTGTTCTCGCCGAGGACGTTCGCCGTCATGCCCGGCTGCGCCACCGAGAACGGCAGCGGCGCGAACGCGGCCGTCGCGAGCAGCGCCACGAGCGGCAGAGCGCAGACGGTGAGGGCCTTGGGGCGCGAGAGGCGTGAGAGCACGAGGTCAATCTAACTTGACTGCTCCCCTCCCCGAAGAAAGGAGTCTCTCCTTCGGGGCTGAGCGGGGATTTCTGACTCAGGCTGCCTTGCGGGCCTGCGGCCCGGGAGGTCTTATGCCCTCAGCGTCAGCAGGGCACAGACCGGCCCTGACGAGCATCACGCGCGCGGAGTTCTTGTCCCTTGGGGACACAGCTCCACACGCGGTGCACGTATACGTTCGTTCTGACAGCGGAAGTGCGTGCTTGGCTCTCGCTCCGCAGTGTCCGCAGTCCATCGTGGTGTGGGCGGGATGCACCATGTGCACGATCCGCCCGTGCTTCCTGGCCATCTCGGTCAGGGCCGCCTTCGTCGCCCCGATCGCGGCGTCAGCCGCCTTGCGGGCCATCGTCGACTTCGCCAGGAACTTGGGCTTGAAGTCCTCCACGGCGATCTGGTCATGGTCGCGCACGACGTTCTTGGCCCACTTGCGGCCGGTGTCCTGACGCTGGCGGGTGATCTTCGCGTAGATTTTCGCGCGCCACTTCTTCGCCTCGCGGTAGCCCTTCGATGCGACCTGGCCCTTCTTCGGCTTACGGCGGGCCATCATCCGGTCGTACCGGGTCAGCTTCCCCCGGGCCTTCTTCCCGTGCTGGGCATGCGGCAGGTCGTGGGCGTCGCTGGTGGTGGTCGCAGTCTCGCGGACACCCCAGTCGATACCGATCACACGGCCGGTTTCCGGCAGCGGCTCGGTCTCGACAGGGACATCGAAGCTTGCGTACCAGTGGCCGGTACTGTCGCGGTAGACGCGCACGCTCGTCGGCTCGGCAGGCAGCTCCCGCGACCAGACCACCGTCAAGGCGATACCCCCGGCCAGATACAGGCGGCCGTCTTTGAGGCGGAAGCCGCGCCGGGTGTAGTTCAAGGTCGGAGCGGCATCACGCTTCTTCTTCCAGCGCGGCATCCCCGCACGCCGGTGCATCGGCAGCCTGTCCCGGATGTCCTTCTGCGCCTTAGCCTTCGACTTGCCGAAATCCCGGATGATCTGCTGTTGTGGAACGCTGGAACCTTCGTGCAGCCACGGCGTCACCCTGCGGGCGGCGGTCGGTATTTTGTCGAGCTGGGCCGGCCCGCAGGTCTGCTTCTCGCCCGTCGCATTGTTGTGCAGGTGGGCGGCCTTGGACTTGGCGACGGACTCGTTCCAGATCCACCGACACCGGTCCCACTCGGCCTCAAGGGCGACGAGCGCGGTCGACGATGTGGGGGCATCCTCCGGTCTGCTTGGTGACGACGTGTTCCGGCCCACGACTGAATGCCGCCCAGCCGACCGCGCCGGTTCGCCTCACCCGTCGCTCCTCACCCGTCTGGCGTTGGCCCCTCTCTCGTTCTCCCATTCACTCCCCGAGGCCCTCGCCGAGTCAGCGCAGTGCCTCCGCCACCTCCCGCGCCGCGTCCACGACCCGGGGCCCCACCCGCTCGGGCACCGCGTCGGCCAGCATCACCACGCCCACGCTGCCCTCGACGCCGGTCACGCCCAGCAACGGAGCCGCGGCCCCGCTCGCGCCGGCCTCCAGCTCCCCGTGCGTCAACGTGTAGCCGGGTTCGTCGGCCGGCCGCGCCGGGTTCTGCCGCGCGAAGAGGATCGCCCGGCCGGCGGCACCGCGGTCCAGCGGATGCCGGAACCCGGCCCGGTACGCCACGTGGTAGTCCGTCCAGGTCGGCTCGACGACGGCGACGGCGAGCGCCTCGCTCCCGTCCACCAGGGTCAGATGCGCGGTCGCGCCTATGTCCTCGGCCAGCGAACGCAGCGCGGGCAGCGCGGCCTCCCGGACCAGCGGATGCACCTGGCGGCCGAGCCTCAGCACCCCGAGGCCGACCCTGGCTCGTCCGCCCAGGTCACGCCGTACGAGTGCGTGCTGCTCCAGTGTCGCGAGCAACCGGTACACAACGGTCCGGTTGACGCCCAGTTTGTTGGAAAGTTCGGTGACGGTCAGCCCGTGGTCGGTGTCGGCCAGCAGCTTGAGGACCTTCAGTCCTCGGTCGAGCGTCTGGGAGGTCTCCGCGGTCACGACGCCCACTCCTTAAGTGGTGAGGTCGGCAACCTCCGTCGCGGCGTATGCGTCACCGAGTCCCGTCAGTGACGCGCGTCAGAGGCCGCCGATCGACAGATGGGCCCGGCATGTCCGGGCCCAGTCGCTTCACGGCTGCGCTCCGCGGCGGCGCTGCCACGGGGCGTGTGCGTAACGGGACAGTAGCGAAGCAGGTTCGCTGAGCGGAAGGCTCCGTCCAGAATCCGGTCAGTGGCCGGTATGGACTACTTGCATTTATCCCGATACGTACGGAGCGTGACGACGCGGCTCGCGCCCCCCTGTCAGGGACCAGGGGCCCGTGACGTCGTGGCTCACCCCGCCCGTCAGGGACCGGGGCCCGGGGCCCGGACGAGCGGCCCGGACGAGGCCTCACTTCATCCGGGTCGCCCACTCCTGCACCTTGGCGATGCGCTGCCGCAGCTGCCCGGCCGTCGCCTCCGCGCTCGGCGGGCCGCCACAGACCCGCCGCAGCTCGGTGTGGATCACACCGTGCGGCTTGCCGCTCTGGTGGACGTACGCCCCGACCATCGTGTTGAGCTGCTTGCGCAGCTCCATCAGCTCCTTGTGCGAGACGACCGGCCGCCGCTCGGCCGGCAGCTCCAGCAGATCGGCCTCGGTGTCCGGCCGCTTCCTGCTGTGCGCGATCTGCTTGGCCTGCCGCTTCTGGAGCAGCATCTGCACCTGGTCGGGCTCCAGCAGCCCCGGGATGCCGAGGTAGTCCTGCTCCTCCTCGCTTCCCGGGTGGGCCTGCATGCCGAACTCGGCGCCGTTGTACATCACCCGGTCGAAGACGGCCTCGGACTCCAGCGCCTCGAAGGCGAACTGCTCCTGCTCGCCGGTGTCCTCGTCCTGCTCCTTGTTCGCCTCGTCCATCTCCTGCTCGGACTCGGCGTACGGATCCTCCTCGCCCTCCTTCTTGGGCTTGTCGAGGGCGTGGTCGCGCTCGACCTCCATCTCGTTGGCGAAGGTGAGCAGATCGGGCACGGTCGGGAGGAAGACGGAGGCGGTCTCGCCGCGCCGCCGGGACCGCACGAAGCGTCCGACGGCCTGGGCGAAGAAGAGGGGCGTGGAGATGGTCGTCGCGTACACCCCGACGGCGAGCCGCGGCACGTCGACGCCCTCCGACACCATCCGCACCGCGACCATCCAGCGGTCGTTGCCGCCACTGAAGTCGTCGATGCGGCTGGACGCGCCGGTGTCGTCGGACAGGACGAGCGTCGCCTTCGTCCCGGTGATCTCCCGGATCAGCTTGGCGTAGGCGCGGGCCGACTCCTGGTCGGAGGCGATGACGAGCGCGCCGGCGTCCGGGATGGCCTTCCTGACCTCGGTGAGCCGCTGGTCGGCGGCGCGCAGCACGCTCGGCATCCACTCGCCGCGCGGGTCCAGCGCCGTACGCCAGGCCTGACTGATCGCGTCCTTGGTCATCGGCTCGCCGAGCCGCGCCGCGATCTCGTCCCCCGCCTTGGTCCGCCAGCGCATGTTGCCGCTGTAGGAGAGGAAGATGACGGGCCGCACGACGTGGTCGGCGAGCGCGGAGCCGTACCCGTAGGTGTAGTCGGCGGCCGACCGCCGGATCCCGTCGTTGCCCTCTTCATAGGTGACGAAGGGGATGGGATTGGTGTCGGAGCGGAACGGCGTACCGGTGAGCGCGAGGCGACGGGTCGCGGGCTCGAAGGCCTCGAGACAGGCCTCGCCCCAGGACTTGGAGTCACCGGCGTGGTGGATCTCGTCGAGGATGACGAGCGTCTTGCGCTGTTCGCTCCGGTTGCGGTGCAGCATCGGGCGGACGCCGACGCCCGCGTACGTCACGGCGACGCCGTGGTAGTCCTTGCTGAGCGGGCCCGCGCTGTACTCGGGGTCCAGCCGGATCCCTATCCGCGCGGCCGCCTCCGCCCACTGCTTCTTCAGATGCTCGGTCGGCGCGACCACGGTCACCTGCTGCACGACATGGTGGTGCAGCAGCCAGGAGGCGAGGGTGAGCGCGAAGGTCGTCTTGCCGGCGCCGGGTGTGGCGACGGCGAGGAAGTCGCGCGGCTGCTCCTGGAGGTACTTCTCCATCGCCCCCTGCTGCCAGGCCCGCAGCTTGCTCGCGGTGCCCCAGGGGGCCCGGCCCGGGAAGGCCGGTGACAGGTGGTGGGAGTGGGAGGTGGAGGAAGCGGCGGTGGTAGTCACGGTCTCCGGGTTCGGGGTCGAATCAGAGGGGCCGCGCGAAGCGCGTCGGACGGGGCGGTGGGGCGGCTGAGGGACGGCTGACGGACGGCTGACTGGTGGTGGCACGGCTCTCGGCTGTGTATGACAACCGGGCCACCCTACCGGCGGGCCGACGCCGTCAACGAGCGAACAAGGCCGGGTCGTGTGCGGGTGGGACCCAGGTCACAGAAGACGGGCGGCGCCGGCTCAGCGCGCGAAGCGCGGCAACCGGGCCGCGATCCCTGGCACGTCGAGGACGCCCTGACACACGTCCAGCACGAACCGCTCGGCCTCGTCCACATCGAAGTCCACGTCCAGCGGATGTCCGGCCAGGTGCAGATAGACCCAGGTCGCGTACCAGGCGATGCGCTTGTTGCCGTCGACGAGAGCGTGGTTGCGGGCCAGCGACTCCATCAGCGCCGCGGCCTTCCGCCACACGTCCGGGTACGCGTCCTGTCCGAACACACTCGACCGGGGGCGGGCCAGGGCGGAGTCCAGCAGGCCGTAGTCGCGCACCTCGTCCGCCTCGAGCCGCCGGGTGAGGTTCAGCAGCTCGGGCAGCGTGAGGTAGTGCGTCATGCGAGCCTCCGGTTCAACTCGGCGCTGGCCTTCAGCACGTGCTCGGCGGCCTCCTCGAAGAGCCGAGCGTGCTCGTGCACGGCCTTGAGCACCGCGTCGTGCGCGAAGGCCTGCATGCTGCGTCCCTCCGCCTGGGCGCGCTCACGCAGGGCGTCGAGTTCCTCGTCCGTGAAACGCAGGTTCAGTCCGGCCATGCGTCGACGGTACCGACCGGTACCAGCCGGTACCACATGGTTCTATCGCGACTCCGCCCGCAGCCGCGTCGTCACCCAGGCCCCGAACAGCGCGACGGCGGCCATCGGCAGGAAGACGGCGGCGAAGGCGGCCGGGTGCGAACCGACGGACGCCGCGCCAGCGGCCGACGCCGTAGCCGACGCCGACGCCGTATGCGCCACGCTCCCGCCGCCGAGCGCCGCGAAGGCGGCACCTCCCGCGGACAGCAGCAGCACGTTGGACAGCCCGTCCGAGATCTGGAGGGCGGCGGAGTTGGCCCCTGCCTCCTCGGGGGCGGACAGCTTCAGCAGCAGCACGCTGGACGCGGCGATCACCAGCCCCATCCCCAGGCACCCGAAGCCCCAGGCGACGGCCACGGTCCAGACGGGCACGGAATGGACGAGGACACCGGGCGCGGTGGCGATGGCGGCAGCCGCCAGCACCATCCCGAACGCCATCAGCCGCTCCCGGTACGGCTCCGCCCACGGCCGTGACTGCACCCACGACCCCAGCGCCCAGGTCGCCCCGCCGGCCGCGAGGGAGAACCCGGCCAGGGTCGGGCTCAGCCCCCGCTCCGTCACGAGCATCAGCGGCACGAAGGACTCGGCGGCGATGAAGGACCCAGCGGCCACCCCGCGCAGCAGCACGACGGACGGCAGCCCGCGGGCCGCCCGCCAGGTGCCGCGCGGGAGCAGCCCGAGCACGGCGGGCACGAGCAGCGCGATGCCCGCGGCGCCGGGGACGAGGGAGACCGGCCGCAGGTCCTGGGCGGCGTACTGGAGCAGTCCGGCGCCGAGGGAGATCCCGAGGGCGAGCCGGATCCGCCGCCGGTCGAAGGCGCCCGCGGCCATGCCCTCCACGGGGCCGCCCGCCCGCCGCCGGATCTGGGGCAGCGCGAGCGCGAGCGGAAGAACCACGAGGGCGGGTATCCCGAGGAAGACCCACCGCCACCCCAGCTGCTCGGTCACCGCACCGGCGGCCAGCGGCCCGACCACGGACGGCACGACCCAGCAGGCGGCGAACGCGGCCATGATCGCGGGCCGAAGCCGCTCCGGGTAGGCCCGCCCGACGACGACGTACAGGGCGACGATCACCAGCCCCCCGCCGAGCCCCTGCACTGCCCGCCCCAGGATGAACACCCACATGCTCCCGGCGCTCCCGGAGAGGAGCAGCCCGGCAGCGAAGGCCGCGATGCCCCCGCCCAGCGCCCCGAGCGGCCCGCGCCGGTCCGACCACTGCCCGGCGAACACCATCCCGAACAGGCTGGTGGTGAAGTACCCGGAGAACGCGAACGCGTACAACGCCACCCCGTCGAGCTCCCGCGCCGCCACCGGCATCGCGGTCCCCACGGCGGTCGCCTCGAAGGCGATGAGCAGCACGACGGAGACGATCCCGAGGGTGAGGGCCCGGTAGGAACGCCCGAGAACACTCCCACCGAGCTCGCCACTCCCACCGCTCCCACCGAGCTCGCCACTCCCACCGAGCTCGCCGCTCTCGCCGCTCCCTCCGCTCCCACCGGGCTCGCCACTCCCACCGCTCCCACCGGGCTCGCCACTCCCACCGAGCTCGCCGCTCTCGCCGCTCCCACCGAGCTCGCCGGGCTCGCCGACACGCTTCACGGCGGCGGCGGCGGAGGAGGACAGGACTTCGTCGGCGACACCGGTGTCGCGGGGTTCGAGGGCAGCCATGAGGGCCAGCGTAAGGTCCACAACCGACATTGACCCCTGTCGGAAGACGGGTCCGCGCCCGGGACGATGGTCCTACGACCACCACCGGGCACCCCCCGTTTCATGAACGGCGTGTGGCAGTCCCATTGCAGCACCCACGTCGCCCTTGAGCCCCTCCTCACTCCACCCGTACGGTCGACCTACCAAGTTCGGAACGGGGCGAACACCCCACTCCCGACCTGGCCGTGTACACGGGTCCGATTCCCGCCACGGCCGTGAAGGAAGAAGAACTCGGCGAACGGCCGTGTGCCCGAGTGGCTTAGGGACTCGCCTGCAAAGCGAGGTACGTGGGTTCGATTCCCGCCACGGCCTCTGACTGGCCTGACCAGGCAGAACGAATGGGCGGCACTCCTTCGGGGGTGCCGCCCACTCGGTCGTCCGTCTCAGTTTCCGTCTCAGTTGGCTGACACTGGACGCGCAACCGGTCTCCCCTCTACCGGCGTTACTTAATCAGGGGAAGCCATTGAATCGTGAACGGACCGCTCGGCCGTGCCAGGGTGAAGGTCTTGCCCCAAGAGGTCGCCCCCGCCTGACAGGAGACGTAGGCGTTTGCCCTCTCACCGTTCTTCGGCACTCGGTTGAAGGTCATTGAGTAGTACTGAGTGACGCGATTTACGGTGCCCTCTGCCGCTTCACCGTTGGCCGCTTGAATGCGGACACTAATTGCAAACTTCGGGGCCCCTTCTCGACAGTTGGCGAAACCCGACACAGTCACACGCCCACTGTTCGGATCTGCAATTGCCGTTACAGGGGCCGCAAACAGGGCTCCCGTGATTCCTGTTGTCGCTACGAAGATCCCGAACACGCGAAGTTTGACTTTCATGAACTTTCCCTCCGCGTCTGACACCAACTCCCCTAGGTTTCCTAGGCTACGCTTGCCGACTTGAGGTGCAACTCCAGGCATTCGCAAACGATCGCGCATCTCATTCGCCATGCGGCACGGGGTCTGAACCGTCCCTCGGTCATGTGAACCCCCCACAGCGCAAGCAACTTCCCAAAGGGTGGTGAACCGGGCCTCTCGGCGTGCTCCGCCTGGGCCTGGAGAGACGCAGGTCCCCTGCCTGTCCTGAAGTTGCCGTGGGATCCGTCGGCGTCGGGCGGCCGTCCTTCCCGCCTCGCCCGCACACAGCACCCGTCGGCGCAACTCACCTTTCCGTTCCCCGGATTTAACCTACGACCCCTTAACAAGCCCCTCTCTACGCGCGTAACTTGAGCCGACTCCCCCACACCGCCATCGGCCGTACACGACGTACGAGGAGACCTCCAGCGTGTCCAGACCCGTAGGAAACAGACCCCGCCGTGGCGCCTACGCGCTCATATCCGTGGGTGTGGCGAGCGCGTTCGCCATCACCTCGCTGCCCGCCGCCTACGCGACGCCGTCCGCCACCGCGGTGATCTCCGAGGTGTACGGCGGTGGCGGCAACTCGGGGGCGACCCTGACCCGGGACTTCGTCGAGCTGGGCAACGCGGGTTCGGCGGCCTATGACCTGGCCGGGTACAGCGTGCAGTACCTGCCGGGTACGCCGTCGGCGTCCTCGCTGTGGCAGGTCACCGCGCTGAGCGGGTCCGTCGCCCCGGGCGGGCGCTTCCTCGTCGCCGAGGCCGCCGGGACCGGGGGGAGCACCGCGCTGCCCACCGCCGACGCCACCGGGTCCGTCGCCATGAGCGCCACCAGCGGCACCATCGCGCTCGTCTCCGGCACCACCGCCCTGACGTGCAAGACCGCCGCCGACTGCGCCGCCGACGGCCGGATCGTCGACCTGGTCGGCTACGGCAGCGCCCTCGTACGGGAGGGCGGCGGGCCGGCCACCGGGGCCTCGAACACCGCCGCCGTCGCGCGGGGCGCCGCCCTGGGCGACACCGACGACAACGCCGCCGACCTCTCGGCCGGAACCCCCTCGCCCGTCAACTCCGCCGGACAGACGCCCGGTTCCGGAAACGGCGGCGGGGACGGCGGGGACGGCGGCGGCGATCCGACCACGCCCGGCACCGTCCGCGTCCACGACATCCAGGGCACCACCCGGCTCTCCCCGCTCGCCGGGCAGACCGTCAGCCGGGTGCCGGGCATCGTCACCGGGGTGCGGACCTCCGGATCCAAGGGGTACTGGATCCAGGATCCGGCCGCGGACGCCGACTCCCGCACCAGCGAGGGCGTGTTCGTGTACACCGGGTCCGCGACGCCCACCGTCGCCGTCGGCGACTCCGTGCTGGTCAGCGGCAAGGTCAGCGAGTACTACCCGAGCAGCACCAGCCAGTCGGTCACCGAGCTCACCGCTCCGACCGCGACCGTGCTGTCCGGCGGCAACGCGCTGCCCGCCGCCGTCACGGTGGACGCCACCAGCGTTCCCGGCGCGTACATCCCCACCGCCGGAGGCGGCAGCATCGAGTCACTCGCCCTCGAACCGGGCGTGTACGCGCAGGACTTCTACGAGTCGGCGGAGGGGATGCGGGTCGCGTTCTCCGACGCCCGTGTCGTCGGCGCGAGCGACGCTTACGGCGAGCTGTGGGTGACCGTCAAGCCGGAGGAGAACGCCACGACCCGCGGCGGGACGCTCTACTCCTCCTACGACCAGCCGGGCACCGGCCGTCTTGAGGTCATGTCGCTCGACACCACCGCCTCCTTCCCGTCCGCCGACGTCGGCGACGAACTGTCCGGCACCACCACCGGGCCGCTCGACTACTCGACCTACGGCGGCTACAACGTCCAGGCCACGCAGCTCGGCACCCTGGTCGACAACGGGCTGAAGCCGGAGGTGACCCGCCGGCAGAAGGGCGACGAGCTCGCGGTCGCCACGTACAACGTGGAGAACCTGGACGCGCTGGACGCCCAGGAGAAGATCGACCGGCTCGCGCACGGTGTGGCGGTCAGCCTCAACTCCCCGGACGTCGTCGCCCTGGAGGAGATCCAGGACGACAACGGCGCCACCAACGACGGCACCGTCACCTCCGAGGCCACCCTGAAGCGGTTCACCGACGCCATCCGCGCGGCCGGCGGCCCCCGCTACCAGTGGCGCTACATCGCCCCCACCGACAACCAGGACGGCGGCGAGCCCGGCGGCAACATCCGTCAGGTCTTCCTCTTCAACCCCAAGCGGGTCTCCTTCACCGACCGGGCCGGCGGTGACGCCGTCACGGCCACGAGCGTGGTGAAGACCAGGAAGGGCGCGAAGCTCACCGCCTCCCCCGGGCGCATCGACCCGGCCTCCGACGCCTGGGACAACAGCCGCAAGCCGCTGGTCGGCGAGTTCGTCTTCCACGGTGAGACGGTCTTCGTGATCGCCAACCACTTCACCTCCAAGGGCGGCGACCAGCCCCTGCACGGCCGCTACCAGCCGCCGTCACGCAGCTCCGAGACCCAGCGCCAGGCCCAGGCGGCCGAGGTGAACACCTTCGTCAAGTCCCTGCTCGCGGCGGACCGGAACGCCAAGACCGTGGTGCTCGGCGACCTCAACGACTACGAGTTCTCCCGGACCGTCTCCACGCTCACCGACGGCAAGGTGCTCAAGCCGCTGATCACCACCCTGCCGGCCGCCGAGCGGTACACCTACGTCTACGACGGCAACTCGCAGACCCTGGACCACATCCTCACGAGCCCGGCCGTCACGCACTACGACTACGACGTGGTGCACATCAACGCCGAGTTCGCCGACCAGGCCAGCGACCACGACCCGCAGGTCGTACGGATCGACGTCGGCCGGTGCCGCAAGGGCTGACCACGCGGAGCAGGAGAGCCGGTGCGGGCGCGGGGCTACGCGTACAGGCCCCCGCCCGCCTCGTCCTCGAAGACGCCCGGCCAGTACCGCCGGCCGTCGTCCGTGGGGACGGCCGGCACCGGGGTCGGGTCGCAGGCGACGGGGTCGACCGCGGCCAGGGTGCGGGACATCGTCTCGGCGAGCTGGTCGTAGGTCTCGGTCAGCCGGTGCACCGCGTCCAGCGCCCGCTCACGGCGGATCAGCCAGAGGGTGAACGCCAGCGTCGAGATGTCGGCGTTGAGCGGGCGCAGGCCGAGGTCCGGCTCGCTCCAGCTCAGCACCGCGCCCGTGGCGCCGTCGACGACCAGGCTGGTGTCCTCGAGGAGATGGCCCAGGCGGATCAGCCGGTCGGCGTTCGCGGGCAGCAGCTCCTCGGTGAGGACACCGCCGCGGTCGTCCGCGTAGTACTCGGCGAGGGTCTGGAGCGGCATGTCCGTCTCCAGCGAGAACCAGACGACCTGCTCCGGCAGGCCCACCTCGCGCAGGAAGCGGCGGGTCGGGGAGTGCGTCAGCGCCCTCGGGCAGTCGACGTCCTCGAAGCGGACGACCTCGCCGGAGCCGAACTCCTCGTCCAGCAGCCGGACCGGCAGATCGAGGGCCAGTCCGGACGCCGTGCCCGGGCCCGCCACCAGGGCCAGCGGGCGGATCACCGCGGCCAGCTTCCAGAAGGGGCCGGACGCGCCGCCCGTGTCCCTCGCGCCCTCCTCGAAGACGGCCAGCAGCTGCCGTGACGCCTGCGCCACCGCCTTCGGCCCGAGCCGGCTCGCATAGCAGGCGAACTGGCCACGCAGGGCCGCCAGTTCGTCCACCGCCGTCGCGAAGCGCACCAGCTTCTCCAGGGAGGGCGCGAGCGGGCGGAGGTCCATCAGGTCGGGGCGGTCGTGCAGGAAGTACGTCGTGGAGATCTCGCCCGTCATCCCGTCGAGCAGGACGGACTCCGTCTCCCGGCCGTCGGCGCCCAGGAGTCCGCCGATCACCAGCCGGTCGCGCAGCTCCGCCGCCAGGCGGCCGTCGGGGTCGCCCGTGGAGTCCCCGACCGTGCGCAGGCCGTCCGTGCGCAGCGCCTCGAACGTCAGCAGGCCGGCGTCGCCCGGAGTCGCGGGCAGGCCGGGGCCGGTGAGCCAGCGCCGCGTCGGCGCGTGCGTGACGTACGGGTACAACTCGTCCTCGGTGAAGATGATCATTGTCGTGGCGGTGGTGGTCCTGGTCGTGCCCATCGGGTCCCCCGTGCGGAAAGTTGCGTGCGCCGTCCCACTGCTCCGCAGCCTATGCGGCACCACTGACAACGGCTCTGACCAGCGACAGCGCCCTGCACCCCGACGAGCGCCCAGCCCACCCGGCACCGGTCCCGCACTGACAGACGTCGGCGGAGCCCCGCGAGTTCCCTCCCGACCCGATCGCCCCTCAGGTGAGGTACACGCCGCCCAGCACCACGACCACCGCCGCCACCACGAACAGCGCGATCCAGCCCAGCAGCTTGCCCACGCTCGGCGGGGGTTCGTACTGCCGGGAATCCGGCTCCGGCTCGCTCACCGGTCCGTCACCACCGCCGCCTGGGGCCTTATCGGCAGCCGGTTCACCGGGCGGCCCGTGGCGGCCCGTACGGCGGAGGCGATGGCGGCGGGCGAGGTGACGACCGGGACCGCGCTGGCGGCCTTCGCCCCGAACGGGGCGACCACGTCGCGTTCCTCGACCAGCTTGACGATCCGGATGTCCGGGGCGTCCAGGGCGGTGGGCAGCGCGTAGCCGGTGAGGTCGGGGTGGCGGAGCAACCCCCTCGGCGTGCGGAGGTTCTCGGTGAGCGCGATGCCGACGCCCTGCGTGACACCGGCCTCGATGCGCGCGGTCAGCTGCGCCGGGTTGAGGATCCGGCCGACGTCCTGGGCGACGGCCAGTTCGACGACCCGGACCGAGCCGAGTTCGATGTCGACGTCCACGACCGCGCGGATCGCGCAGAAGGCGAGGCCGACGAAGGCGTCGCCCTGGCCGGCCGCGTCCAGCGGCTCGGTCGGGTGCGGGCGGCACTGGGCCGTCGCCCACAGCTCCTTGCCCTGCATCTCCTCCGTGACGGTCGTCGACAGGACGCCGTCGTACGAGGTGATCTTGCCGTCCGTGATCTGGAGCAGCTCCGTGGACATGCCGAACTTGTGCGCCAGGGGCTGGAGCAGCTGCGTGCGGACCATCTTCGCCGCGCGCTCCACCGCACCGCCCGAGACCCAGGTGTGGCGCCCCCGGCAGCCGGGGCCCGCGGGCGGCTGGTCGGTGTCGACGGGGGCCACGTGCACCTCGTCGACGCCGAGCGTCTCCTGGACGATCTGGCGGGCCAGCGTCGTGAAGCCCTGGCCCGTCTCCACCGCCGCGCACAGGACCGTCGCGACACCGTCCTGGACCTTCACGGTCGCCGTGGAGACCTCGTCGGCGCCCTCCGCGCCCAGCATGTGCACCATGCCGAGGCCGTAGCCGACGCCGCGGCGCACCGCGCCCGGTTCGCCCGCGCCCTCGGGGCCGCCGGGCAGCAGCCAGTCCTCCTCGGGCGTGTCCTTGGGGAGTGCCGGGAGGGGGAATTCCTGGACGGCCTGGAGGAGTTCGGCCACCGGGGCCGGGCAGGTCACCGTCTGGCCGGTCGGCAGGACGTCCCCGGTCGCCATGGCGTTGCGCAGCCGCAGCTCCGCCGGGTCGACGCCGAGCTTCTTGGCCAGTTTGTCCATCTGCGCCTCGTAGGCGGCGCAGACCTGCATCGCGCCCTCGCCGCGCACATGGCCCGACGGCGGGTTGTTCGTGCGGACCGCCCAGCCCTCGATGAAGGCGTTCGGGACGACGTAGGGGCCGCAGGCGAAGGAGACGGCGGCGGCCAGGGCCTCGGCGGAGGTGTCGGCGTACGCGCCCGCGTCGAGCAGGATCTGCGCCTCGACCTTCACCAGCCGGCCGTCGGCGTCGGCGTGGTGGCGGTAGCGCAGCAGCGTCGGGTGTCTGTGGGCGTGGCCGAGGAAGGACTCCTCGCGCGTGGCCGTGAGTTTCACCGGGCAGCCGGTCTTCAGCGCGAGCAGGCCGAGCGGGAGCTGGAAGCCCTGGTCCTCGCGGTCGGCGGTGGCGCCGGGCACCCCGGTGACGACGATCTTCACGCGTTCGGGTTCGAGGCCGTAGCAGGCGGCGGCGGTGTCCCGGTCGGTGTGCGGGTCGGTGGAGGCGAGGTAGAGCTCCACGCCGCCGTCGGGACGGGGCACGGCGAGGCCGGCCTCGGCGCCGATCGGGGCGGGGTCGGCGCGTCCGATGCGGTACTGGCCCTCGACGACGATCTCGCCGGCCGCGGACGGGTCGCCGTGGTGCAGCGGGATGTGCCGGATCAGGTTGCCGTCGGGGTGCAGCGCCTCCGCCTCGAAGGCCTGCTCGGGGTCGATCACCGGATCGAGCACCTCGTACTCGACGATGACGGCCGCGGCGGCCATCCGCGCGGTGTCCGGGTGGTCGGCGGCGACGGCCGCGATGGGCTCGCCGTGGTGGCGTACGACCTCGGATGCGAACACCGGACGGTCGGCCTTGCCCCGGCCGTGCAGGGCGCGCCCGGGGACGTCCTCGTGGGTGACGACGGCCCGGACGCCGGGCATCTCACGCGCGTGTGACGTGTCGATGGACACGATGCGCGCGTGCGGGTGCGGCGAGCGCAGCACGGCCGCCCACAGCAGGCCCTCGGCCCACAGGTCGGCGGCGTACGGGAAGGTGCCCTCCGTCTTGGCGCGCGCGTCGGCGGGCTGCAGGGAGGCGCCGAGGCCGTGCGGGATGGGCTCGGAGGCCGGGGCGGGATCCACGGGCGTCGTCGCGGTGACTGTCTCGTTGCTCACGCCTGGCCTCCGTCCTGACCCTGTCCGTATGCCGGGTCATGCGGGTGGGGCTGTGCAGGGTTCTCGAACGCCGACGGGTGGACGCCTCCGGCGCCCGGTCCCGCCTGGTGCGGAATACGTGCCTCGTCGCCGTCCGCCTCGGCGTCGGCGGCGGCCGCCTCGCGTTCGGCGACGACGTCCTGGACGGCCCGCAGGACGCCCCGGTAGCCGGAGCAGCGGCACAGGTTGCCGCACAGGGCCTGGCGGGCCTCCAGTTCGGTGGGGGCCGGGTTGCCCTCCAGGAGGTCGTGCACGGTCATCGCCATGCCGGGCACGCAGAAGCCGCACTGCACGGCACCGCACTTGGCGAGCGCCCGCTGCACGTCCGAGGGCCGGCCGTCGACGGCCAGGCCCTCGACGGTGCGGATCTCGCTGCCGGCGGTGGTGACGGCCGGGACCAGGCAGGAGGCGACGAGCCGTCCGTCGACCTGGACGTTGCAGGCCCCGCACTCGCCCTGCGAGCAGCCGTCCTTGGCGCCCGCGAGACCGAGCCGCTCACGCAGGACGTAGAGCAGCGACTCGCCGATCCAGGCGTCGGTGACGGGGCGGTCTGAGCCGTTGACGCGCAGCACGTATCCGGCGAGGGGGTGTTCCTCGTGGAACGGCGCCGGGGCGTCGTCCGTCTCGTCCGCGGGCCCGTCGGACCCGGCCGGCCCGGCGGCCTCGGTGGACCGCGGGGCGGCGCTGCCGGGGGCCGCGTCCGCCTCGGGATCGTGCGCGGTGTCCGCGGCGGTGGACCGGTCCTCGGGCTCCTCGGCCGGGCCGTGAGCGGCTCCGTGCGGGGCGCTCGGCTCGGCGGGCGGCTCCGCGGGGCCGTGCACGGCCTCAGCGGGCTCGTGAGCGGCCTCGTGAGCGTGCTCGGCGTCCTCGGCCGCGTCGGGGGTCCGCTCGGCCTCAGCGGCCCGCCGAGCGTCTCGCCCGGCGTCCTCCAGGGGCCCGTCCGGGGCCACCGTGTACGCCTCGGCGGAGATCTCCGGGGCGAACGTCCCGGCCGGGTGCGGGTGCTGCCCGGTGTGCTCGGCGGCGGGGTGGTGCCGGTCGGGGTCCACGGCCACCGGGCCGTGCTCCGGCGCGTGTCCGAACGCGGAGAGGTCCGTCAGGTCCGCGCCCGGCCGCCCGGCCGTGCCGGCCTCGTCGGGGTGCTGCCCCCACGCCTGGTCCGGCACGCCGTGGTCCGTCGGTCCCGTCGGCCCTGCCGGTTCCGTCGCCCAGGGCGCGGACGCGCCGCCGGGCAGGGTGGCCGGGGGCGTGCCGCCCCACTGCTCGACCAGCGACGAGGTGGTGAACTCGCCCGACTCGTCCGGCAGGTCGCCGCCCGCGACGGGGATCGACCACTGGCCCGTCACGTCGTGGCCGGGCGCGGACGGCGGTGCGCCCGACGGCCCGGAGGTGTCCTCGAAGGCCCACTGGCCGGTCGCGCCGGGGTGGTACGTGAACCGGTCGTCGCCCACCGTCTGCGGGGTGTCCTGCGGAGGCGGCCAGTCGGAGCCGCCCGCCGGGGCGGCCCAGGTCCCGGTGCCGTCCGCGGGAGGCGCCACCGCTATCTGCGGCGGCACGTACCCGTGGCCCGGCGCGGCCAGCGGGCTGTCGCCGCGGGCGGCCAGGAAGGCGTCGATGCCGCCCTCGGGGAGCTTCACGAAGGCGGTCGCGCCGTCGTCGTAGTCCCCCTGGGGCAGCGGGTCCCAGCGGCCGCCGCCCTGCGGCGCCCCCTGGCCCTGCCCGTCTTCCTGTCCGTGTCCGGGCCCGTGCTGGTCGTCGCTCACGACAGCGCCCTCCCCAGTGCTCGTCGGGCCAGCGCGGCGACGGTGCGCCGCAGGTGCAGTACGGCGGGCGGAAGTTCCGGTACGGAGCCGTCCACGCCCGGCACCGGGTCGGGGATGCAGGCGGCGGCGACGTACTCCCCGAAGGCGGTCAGCGCCTCGGGGACGATGGTGCGGCTGTTGTCCCAGTCGATGAGCCGCGCGACCCACTGCTCGGCCTCCAGCGGCCGCAGCGGCATCGGCGCTATGGCCCCGACGGCGCACCTGACGCCACGCCGGGCGGGGTCGAGGACCAGCGCCACGGAGGCCACCGCGCGGCCCGGTCCGGTGCGGCCGGTCGCCTTCAGGAAGATCTGCGGGGCGTGCAGCAGCGGCACGCGCACGTACCCGATGAGCTCGCCGCCGCGCAGCATCTCCATGCCGGCCAGCAGGTGCGACACCGGCATCTCACGGCGGGCTCCGCCCGGGCCCGCGATGATCAGGGTCGCCTCCAGCGCGGCCAGCACGGGCAGCGCGTCGCCCGTGGGAGCGGCCGAGGCGATGTTTCCGCCGAGGGTGCCCGCGTTGCGGATCTGCGGTGGGCCCGCGGCGCGCGCGGCGGCGGCGAGCGCCGGGATCAGGGCGGCGAAGTCGGGGCGGCCCATGCGCGCGTGGGTGAGTCCGGCGCCGAGCAGCGCGTGGCCGTCCTGGTACTGCCAGCCGCGGATCTCGCTGATGCGGCCGAGGCCGACCAGTCCGGTGGGCCTGAGCTGCCCCGAGTTGACGGCGGCCATCAGGTCGGTGCCGCCGGCCACGGGCACGGCGGCAGGCATGGCGGCAAGCGCCGCCACGGCCTCGTCCAGCGTCGTGGGCAGCGTGACGGCCTGCCCCGCCTGCGGTGCGTGCGTGGTCAAAACCGGCTGCCCCTTCCCGCTGCCCCACCTGGTCCCACCTGTGCTGCCGTACGGTACGTGCTGACAGGGCGGACGTGGCAACTCTGGCACATCTTCGCAACACGCGGACGCGGGGGTCCGCCAGGAGGCATTCGCCCACCTCACCGGACAGATGGTCCGTTTTCGTACGGCATCACCGGTGTGCGTGAATTGCCACCCTTCGGGGTTTGTGCAGGGTTTTATCCGGGACGGGCGGCATCACCGGTTCGGGGGCGGGCCGTCGATCGGGCGCCCCAGGACGCCCGGCCGCCGCTGCCACGGCCTGGGGCCGGCCGGCGGGCGGTAGCCGACGCCCAGCGCGTCGAGCCGCGCGTAGTGCGCCTCCATGCGTCGCTCGAAGTCGGCGAAGTCCCGCTCCCGCGGGGCGGGCAGGGAGCTCCAGGCGACCTCGGCGAAGGCGGCGAGCCGGGGGAAGGCCTGGTAGTCCACGCGCGCGGAGTCCTCCATCGCCTCGGTCCACAGGTTGGCCTGCGTGCCGAGCACATGCTCCGCCTCCCGCGGTGTCAGCTCCGAGGGAACGGGTTCAAACCGGTAGACGTCCTCCAGGGTGCGCACGAACCCGATGGGCACGGGCTCGTCCGCGCCGTCGTCCTGCCGGTGGTCCAGGTACACCTGCTGCTCGGGACACATCACGACGTCGTGCCCGGCCCGCGCGGCGGCGATCCCGCCCGCGTAGCCACGCCAGGACGACACGGCCGCCCCGTCCGCGAGCCCGCCCTGAAGGATCTCGTCCCAGCCGATCAGCCGACGCCCGCGCGCGGAGAGCCACGTGTCGAAGTGCCGGATGAACCAGGACTGGAGCTGATCCTCGTCGGCGAGTCCGAGTTCCCCGATACGGGCCTGCGCGGCCGGCGACCGCCGCCACTGGTCCCTGAGGCATTCGTCGCCCCCGACGTGAAGGAACTCCGAGGGGAACAGCTCCAGCAGTTCCTCGAAGACCCCCTCGTAGAAGCGCAGGGTGTTGTCCGTGGGGGCGAGTACGTGGGGACTGATCCCCCAGGTGTCCCACACGGGGAGGGCGGCGCCCCCTTCGACGGATGCGGCGGCGACATCGGTGTTGCCGAGTTCCGGATACGCGGCGATCGCCGCCTGCGAGTGGCCGGGGAGGTCGATTTCGGGGACCACGGTGATATGCCGCTCGGCGGCGTAGGCGACGATCTCCCGGATGTCGTCCTGTGTGTAGAAGCCACCGTGCGGCTTCTCGTCCCACAGCGGTGAGGCCCGGTGGCCGAATTTCGTGCGCGCCCGCCAGGAACCGACCTCGGTCAGCCGGGGATACCGCTCGATCTCGATCCGCCAGCCCTGGTCGTCGGTCAGATGGAAGTGGAAGACGTTGAGTTTGTGCGCCGCCATCAGGTCCAGGTAGCGCAGGACGCCGTCCTTGGGCATGAAGTGCCGGGCGACGTCGAGCATCAGGCCGCGCCAGCGGAAGCGGGGCGCGTCCTCGATCGTGACGTGCGGCACGGCCCAGACGCGGTCGCGGCCGAGCGGGGCCCTGCGGTACGCGTCGGGGCCGAGAAGCTGCCGCAGGGTCTGGGCTCCCCGGAAGACCCCGGCCGCGCTGCCGCCCTCGACGAGGACGCCCGTGCTGTCGCTGACGAGGCGGTACTCCTCGGGGCCGAGCCCGGGGTCCAGTTGGAGCCCGATGCCATCGACGTCGGTGTCGTCGGTCTCCCGCCCCTCGCGGAGCGGCAGGCCGGTCGCCTGCCAGAGGACGGCACGCAGCCACCGGCCGACGCCCTCTGTCGCGGTACCGGCGTAGAGCTGGGAGCGCGCCGTCAGCCGTACCTCGCCGGAGCCGGCGACGACGCGGCGCGGCACCGGAATCAGTGAAGTCATGTCAGTCCTTTACCGCTCCGCCGAGTCCGGAGACCAGCCGTCGCTGTGCGAGTACGAAGAACACCAGGACCGGAATCGTCATGACCGTGGAACCCGCCATCACGCCGCCCCAGTCGGGGTCGTCCGGCTTGTAGAAGACCAGCAGGGCCATCGGCAGGGTCGACTGCGAGGTGTCGCTGATGATGAAGGACTTGGCGAACAGGAAGTCGTTCCAGGCGGAGATGAAGGAAAACACGCTCGTGGCCACCAGACCCGGCAGGACGAGCGGGAAAAGGATCTGCCACAGAAAACGCGTACGGCTCGCCCCGTCGAGGTACGCGGCCTCCTCCAGCGCCTCCGGAACCGCTTTCACGAACCCTCTCAGCATCCAGATCGCGAAGGGCAGCGAGAAGGCGATGTGAGGCAGGATCAGGGACCCCAGGGTGTTCAACTGGCCGAAGTCCCGCATGAGGAAGAACAACGGGATCGTCAGCGCCTCCACGGGCACCATCTGGGCCACCAGGAACATGATCAGCAGGGTGGTGCGGAAGCGGAACCGGAATCGGGTCACGGCGGTCGCGGCGAGAAACGCGACCACCCCGGAGGCGATCACCACCGCGCCCGCCACGACAAGGCTGTTGAGGAAGTAGCGGCCGAATTCCTGCTGCCCGAAGACGCGCCGGAAGGAATCCAGCGAGGGCTCGAGCGTCCACGGCCGTGGCTCGCTCGAACGGATCTCCCCGGCCGGTTTGAAGGCGCCCAGCACCATCCAGTAGAGCGGGAAGGCGACGACCACCGCGACCAGCAGCGCGCAGGCCTCGGCGGCGAACCGCCACGGACGGGCCACCAGGCCCCGCACGACACGCACGCTTCCTCCCCGCGCAGTTCCTCTCACAGTTCCTCCCCCTGCCTGCGCAGCAGCCGCAGGTACACCAGCGTGACGGCGAGCAGGATCAGCAGCATCACGACGCCGATCGCCGAGCCGAGGCCGTACTGCGAGGACGCGAAGGCCTGCTGGTAGGCGTAGACGTTCAGGACGAGGTTCTGCCCGGCGATGCCGCCCCCGTTCGTCATCACGTAGATCTGGGTGAAGACCTTGAAGTCCCAGATGACCGACTGGATGGTGACGACCACGAGGATCGGCCGGAGCATCGGGGCCAGCACGGACCGCCAGATCCGCCACTGCGAGGCGCCGTCCAGGGCGGCCGCCTCCAGGACCTCGGACGGCACGGAGCGGATCCCGGCGTAGACGGTGACCATCACGAACGGGAAGGAGCACCAGACCACTTCGAGCAGGACGAGGAAGAAGGCGCTGAGGCGGCCGTACGTCCACGAGTGGTCGCCGAGTCCCAGCAGCCGGTTCACCGGGCCGAAGTCGGGGTCGAACAGGAACAGCCAGACCGTGGAGCCGGTGACCGCGGGGGTCGCCCAGGCGCCCGTCGCGGCCAGCATCAGCGCGAGCCGCGGCACGGCACGCACGCGCGTGAGGAGCACGGCGAGCGCGCAGCCGACGGCGAGGGTGGAGACCACACAGGCCGCCGCGAAGACCACCGTCGACGAGAGCACCTGCCAGAACCGGTCGTCGGAGAAGACGTCCGCGTAGTTGCCGAAGCCCCGGAAGGCGGTCGGCTCCCCGCCGCTGACCTGGGCCTGGGTGTAGCGGAAGAGCGAGATCAGGCCGAGCTGGTAGACGGGGTAGGCGAGCAGCGCGGCAAGGACGACGAGAGCGGGCGCGAGGTAGAGCCAGGGGGTCAGGCCGGCCCGGCTCCGCCTCCTTCGTACCGGCGGCGTGGAGGGCGCGGTGCGCTTCTCCACGGCCGCCGTGTCGGTCGCGGTCACCGGTTCAGCCCACGCTGCCGAACGCCGCGTCCATCTTCTTCGCCGCCTCCGTCGAGGCCGCGGCCACGTCCTTCCTGCCGCTGACGACCTCCTGGAACATCGTCGGCAGGACCAGGGACGAGTCGATCTGCGACCACGCGGGCGACGCCGGCACGAACCTGGCCCCGGCGGCCAGGGTCCGCACGAAGGGCTTCACGAAGGGTTCCTTCGCGGCGGCCTGGTCCCGGACGTCCGTGAACGTGGGCAGGAAGCCCATCGCGTCGAACAGCGAGGCCTGGGTCCTCTTCGAGGCGAGGGCCTCCATCAGCCGGACCGCGAGGGTGCGGTGCGAGGTGCTCTTCAGCACACCGATGTTGTTGCCGCCAGCGAAGGCCGGGGCGATCGAGCCGGACGTCACACCCGGCAGCGGTACGACGGCGTACTCGCCCTTCACCTTGCCGGCCTCCACGGCCGTGTGGCTGAAGTCGCCGCCGATCGCCATGCCCGCCTTGCCCGCGGCGAACGCGGTGATGGTGTCGTTGCCGCCCATGCCCGCGCATTTGGCGGCGGGACAGTTGTCGTCGGAGAACAGGGACGTGTACGCGGTGATGCCCTTCCGGGCGGCCGCGCTGTCGATGCCGGAGGCGTACGAGCCACTCTTGCCGGTGGCGAGTTCACCGCCGTTGGCCCACACGAAGGGCATCGCGCCGTAGGTGTAGGCGCCGCCCACCACCAGGCCGTACAGCTCGGGCTTCGCGGCGCGGATCTTCCGGGCGGTGGCCGCCAGCTCGGCCATGGTCCTCGGGACGTGCAGACCGAGTTCCTCGAAGACGTCCGTGCGGTAGTACAGGGCGCGCACGCCGACGTAGAAGGGGGCGCCGTAGAGCTTGCCGTCGACGGTGACGGACTGCCTGGCGGTGGGGTCGGTCTCCTTGGCCTCGCTCCAGTCACCGAAGTCCCCGGTGACGTCCATGAGTCCGCCGTCGTGGACGTGGCCGGCCGTGTCGGTGTTGCCGTACTCCATGACGTCGGGAGCGGACTTCGGGTCGTTGAAGGCGGCCTTGACGCGCTGGGCGCGGGTGTCGACCGGGATGTACTCGACGTCGACCCTCGCACCCTTGTGGGCCTTCTCGAAGGCGGCGACGACCGAGTCGACGACCTGCTCCTTGGGCTTGTTGCCGACCTCCTGGAACAGCCAGACGCGCAGGGTGCCCGTCGTGTCGTCGGTGTCCGAAGAGGAGTTGTCGGATGTCTGGGGGGCGCAGGCGGCGACGACCAGGGCGGCGGCCGCGAGCGCGGCCAGCCGGGTGGGGAACTTCATGGCGCGATCCTCCGAGCGTTGCAACATATGCAATGACTGTTTCGCTCTGCACAACACACCGAAGGCTAGGGACTGCATGAACACGCCGACAAGAGGTCTCAACCACTCCGTGACCACCGGACGCACCCCGTGCAACGACATAGGCGGCACAAGGCGACACGGGATGACAAAAAGCACCACACACCGGCAGGACGCACAGGAAGGGTCGGAGGGACCGGTGGACCGGAGGGACCGGTGGGCCGGAAGAGGACGGAGGGCCGGAGGGACCGGTGGGCCGGAGGAGGACGGAGGGCCGGAGGAGGACGGTGGACCGGAGGGACCGGTGGGCCGGAGGAGGACGGAGGGCCGGAGGAGGACGGAGGGCCGGAAGGGACCGGTGGGCCGGAGGAGGACGGAGGGCCGGAAGGGACCGGTGGGCCGGAAGGGTGGGCAGGACACGACGAAGGCCCCCGGGGCGCGTCACATCGCGCCCCGGGGGCCTCGGAAAGTCCCTGCGGCTACTTCTTGTCGCCGCCCTTGCCCTTGTCGTCGCCGCCGCCGGCCATCGACTCGAAGATCTCCTTGCACATGGGGCAGACCGGGTACTTCTTCGGGTCGCGGCCGGGCACCCAGACCTTGCCGCACAGCGCCACGACGGGCGTCCCGTCGAGGGCGCTCGCCATGATCTTGTCCTTCTGGACATAGTGGGCGTAGCGCTCGTGGTCCCCGTCGCCGTGCGACACCTGCGGCGTCGGCTCTACGAGGGTCCCCGTCCCAGTGCCTCGCTGGGGCTGGGTCTCAGGCTCAAGAGTGCTCATGGCGCCAAGCGTACTGAAGCCGGGCACCGAGCTCACACCCGTCAGTTGAGCGAAGCGTCGTCCGGATACGTCGCCACCATCGCGAGTTCGCTGCGCTGGCGGCGCAGCACCTCGCGCCAGAGTCTCTCGGGGGACGGCGAGGAGACGTCGCCGGGTTCGGACTCCACGACGTACCAGGCGCCCTCGCCCAGCTCGTCCTGCAGCTGGCCCGGGCCCCAGCCGGCGTATCCGGCGAAGATCCGCAGGGAACCGAGGGCCGAGGCCAGGAGCTCCGGCGGGGCCTCCAGGTCGACGAGGCCGATCGCGCCGTGCACCCGGCGCCAGCCGAGCGGGGCTCCGTCGACGGCCGCGCCACCGGGGATGACGGCGATCCCGAGGGCCGAGTCGAGGGACACCGGGCCGCCCTGGAAGACGACGCCGGGTTCACCGGTGAGATCCGCCCAGCCCTCCAGGATGTCGCTCACGCCCACCGGTGTGGGCCGGTTGAGGACGACACCGAGGGAGCCCTCCTCGTCGTGGTCGAGAAGGAGCACCACCGCGCGGTCGAAGTTCGGGTCCGCCAGGGCGGGCGTTGCCACGAGCAGCCGCCCCGTGAGCGAGGACACCTCGGTCATGCCAGACATGATCCCGCATCTTCCCGCGAAGTGGGGCGGCAATGCGGGCACACGGGACGCGCACGGGCGCGGTCCGGGCGCACAGGCCCACGGGACGGGCAATGGTGACCCCATGTGCCCGGTGGGAAACGGTTCGTGTTGTGACACAGCTATGACGTACCTGGGTGGTCCCTGGGCTTACGGGACAGGGGTCGACGGCGATTACTCTGTCTCATCTGGCCCTGCCCCCGACACCAACGGCCCTTGCCCCAATCCACCATCCATGGAACGCGAGATACATGACCGTCAACGGCTCTGACGACGTACTGCTTGTCCACGGCGGCACCCCGCTCGAGGGCGAGATCCGTGTCCGCGGTGCGAAGAACCTCGTACCCAAGGCCATGGTCGCCGCCCTGCTGGGCAGTGAGCCGAGTCGGCTGCGCAACGTTCCGGACATCCGTGACGTGCGGGTCGTCCGCGGCCTGCTCCAGCTGCACGGTGTGACGGTCCGGCCGGGCGAGGAGCCGGGCGAGCTGGTGCTCGACCCGACCTACGTGGAGAGCGCCAACGTCGCCGACATCGACGCCCACGCGGGTTCGAGCCGGATTCCGATCCTGTTCTGCGGCCCGCTCCTGCACCGCCTCGGCCACGCGTTCATCCCGGGCCTGGGCGGCTGCGACATCGGCGGCCGGCCCATCGACTTCCACTTCGACGTGCTGCGGCAGTTCGGCGCGAAGATCGAGAAGCGGGAGGACGGCCAGTACCTGGAGGCCCCGCAGCGGCTGCGCGGCACGAAGATCGTGCTGCCGTACCCGTCGGTCGGCGCGACCGAGCAGGTGCTGCTGACCGCCGTCCTGGCGGAGGGCGTCACCGAGCTCGCGAACGCGGCGGTGGAGCCGGAGATCGAGGATCTCATCTGCGTGCTCCAGAAGATGGGCGCCATCATCGCGATGGACACCGACCGCACGATCCGCATCACCGGTGTCGACAAGCTCGGCGGCTACAACCACGCCGCCCTGTCGGACCGTCTGGAGGCCGCCTCCTGGGCTTCCGCGGCGCTGGCGACCGAAGGCAACATCTACGTCCGCGGCGCCCAGCAGCGCTCGATGATGACGTTCCTGAACACCTACCGCAAGGTGGGCGGCGCCTTCGAGATCGACGACGAGGGCATCCGCTTCTGGCACCCGGGCGGCCAGCTGAAGTCCATCGCGCTGGAGACGGACGTCCACCCCGGTTTCCAGACGGACTGGCAGCAGCCGCTGGTCGTCGCCCTGACGCAGGCCACGGGCCTCTCGATCGTCCACGAGACGGTCTACGAGTCCCGCCTGGGCTTCACCTCCGCGCTCAACCAGATGGGCGCCCACATCCAGCTGTACCGCGAGTGCCTCGGCGGCTCCGACTGCCGCTTCGGGCAGCGCAACTTCCTGCACTCCGCGGTCGTGTCCGGCCCCACCAAGCTCCAGGGCGCCGACCTGGTCATCCCCGACCTGCGCGGCGGCTTCTCGTACCTGATCGCCGCCCTCGCGGCCCAGGGCACCTCCCGGGTCCACGGCATCGACCTCATCAACCGCGGCTACGAGAACTTCATGGAGAAGCTCGTGGAGCTGGGCGCGAAGGTCGAGCTGCCGGGCAAAGCACTCGGCTGACCCCACCCCTCACCCCGGCCCGGGACGACCTCCCACCCGGCCGGGGGTCCGGGGGTCGCCCCCGGGCAGGCACAGCATGGAGAAGCTCGTGGAGCTGGGCGCGAAGGTCGAGCTGCCGGGCAAAGCACTCGGCTGACCCCACCCCTCACCCCGGCCCGGGACGACCTCCCTCCCGGGGAAGGGCGCCGGGCTGACACGCATCGTCCGGGTCGGCGGAAAACCGGCCCGGACGGGGCCTGAGGCCATGTGTGAGCGCACAACGATGGGGCGGCACCCGGAAACCGGGTGCCGCCCCATCACGTTGCCTACGCGCCGTACACCCTCCGGTGAGGCGTAGACGGCAAGGTCACTTGCCCTTTGCCGCTTCCTTGAGCTTCGAGCCCGCGGAGACCTTGACGCTGTAGCCGGCCGGGATCTGGATCGGGTCACCGGTCTGCGGGTTGCGGGCGGTGCGAGCGGCACGGTGGGTGCGCTCGAAGGTCAGGAAGCCGGGGATCGTGACCTTCTCGTCGCCCTTGGAGACGATGTCGCCGACGACCTCGGCGAACGCGGCCAGCACTGCGTCGGCGTCCTTGCGGGTCACCTCGGCGCGGTCGGCCAGCGCGGCCACCAGCTCACTGCGGTTCATGTTGTTACTCCCGTGTTCTTCTTGCCGTTGCGGCGTGCCACGCGGCGGAGCCGCATGTTGGGCACAGCGAAGTCGTTGTGCACGCGCCCAGAGACGCATCCTGCCCCTACCAGCGGCGCGAAAGCCAATCCGGCACCCGCTCGGAGCCGTGAGACAACCCTTGGGAGTCACACGAAGGGCGGTTGGGTCGGGCGCAACCCTAGAGGGCCGTCCGCGGCGCGAGGTTCCGCGACGCGCCGTCACAGGGGCCACCGTGGCGATGCTCACAGCCCCCGCCACGGGGATCTTGACGGCCCCCGCCCACTCGCATGCCCCGACCTACGAGGCTGACACTCCCGCGGCCTTCGCGGCCTCGCGCACCGCACCCGCGACCGCGCCGGCGACCTTGTCGTTGAAGACGCTCGGGATGATGTAGTTCGGGTTGAGCTCGTCGTCGCTCACGACCTCCGCGAGGGCCTTCGCGGCCGCGAGCATCATCTCGGTGTTGACGGTGCGGGACTGCGCGTCCAGCAGGCCGCGGAAGACGCCCGGGAAGACCAGCACGTTGTTGATCTGGTTGGGGAAGTCGGAGCGGCCGGTGGCCACGACGGCGGCCGTCTGGCGGGCGATCGCCGGGTCGACCTCAGGGTCCGGATTCGCGAGCGCGAACACGATCGCGTCGTCGGCCATGGCGGCCACGTCGTCGCCGTCGAGGACGTTCGGGGCGGAGACGCCGATGAAGACGTCCGCGCCGCGCACGGCCTCCTTCAGGGTGCCCGTGAGGCCCTCGGGGTTGGTGTTGTCGGCGATCCAGCACAGCGCCGAGTCCGGGGCCGCGTCGACCAGGTCCGCGCGGTCCGCGTGCACGACACCGTGGATGTCGGCGACGACCGCGTTCTTCACGCCGGCCGCGAGCAGCAGCTTGAGGATGGCGGTGCCGGCCGCGCCGGCGCCGGACATGACGACCCGCACGTCGCCGATGCCCTTGTTCACGACACGCAGGGCGTTCGTGAGGGAGGCGAGGACGACGATCGCGGTGCCGTGCTGGTCGTCGTGGAAGACGGGGATGTCGAGGGCCTCGCGCAGCCGGGCCTCGATCTCGAAGCAGCGGGGGGCGGAGATGTCCTCGAGGTTGATGCCCGCGAAGCCGGGGGCGATGGCCTTGACGATCTCGACGATCGCGTCGGTGTCCTGGGTGTCCAGGCACAGCGGCCAGGCGTCGATGCCGGCGAACCGCTTGAAGAGGGCCGCCTTGCCCTCCATGACCGGCAGCGCGGCCTTCGGGCCGATGTTGCCAAGGCCCAGCACGGCAGAGCCGTCCGTCACGACCGCAACGGAGTTGCGCTTGATCGTGAGGCGGCGGGCGTCCTCGGGGTTCTCGGCGATCGCCATGCAGACGCGGGCCACGCCGGGCGTGTAGATCATCGAGAGGTCGTCACGGTTGCGGATGGGGTGCTTCGACTGCATCTCGATCTTGCCGCCGAGGTGCATCAGGAACGTACGGTCGGAGACCTTGCCGAGGGTGACGCCCTCGATGCCGCGCAGCTGCACGACGATCTCGTCGGCGTGGGCGGTGGAGGTGGCGGCGATGGTGACGTCGATGCGGAGCTTCTCGTGGCCGGACGCGGTGACGTCGAGGCCGGTCACCGAGCCTCCGTGGGACTCCACGGCCGTGGTGATCTGGGAGACCGCCGTTCCGCTCGCGGGCACCTCCAGACGGACCGTGATCGAGTAGGAGACGCTGGGCGCCGTTGCCATGGCCGACTTCCTCTGCACTGCTGGGTCGCGGGTTTGCCTTCCGATCGTCGCACCTACCGACGAGTACATGAAAGCCGCCCCGGATTGCGATCGTTTTGTTCTCAATCAAGTCGGTGGAGGCGCCGGGACGGGGCCGCGAGGGGGCCAGAAGGAGGCGATGAGGAGGCCAGGGGAAGGCAATGCGAGAGGCCCACATCACAGGGTGATGTGGGCCTCTCGCACGTTCACGACACCGGCCCGCCATGCTCGCCTCGCGGCAAGTGGTCGCTCGTAGCGACGAAGGTTGGGCCCGGGGGCTTGGATCGAGCCGGTGTCACGACCAGGCTAACAAACGGATGGCAGAAGACCATTCCCGTCCGGGGAGTTCACAGGAAACGGTCAGCTGTTCAGTCCCTCAGAAGGTCCGGGACGCCGTTCGCGTCCGGCTCGTCGCGGTCCCCGGAGACGACCGTGAGCTGCTGCGTCGCCCGGGTGAGGGCCACGTACAGCACCCGCAGGCCGGCCGGGCTCTCGTCCGCGATCTCCGCAGGTGAGACGACGACCGTGGCGTCGTACTCCAGGCCCTTGGCCTCGAGGCTGCCGAGGGCCACCACCCGGTCGCCCAGCCCGGCGAGCCAGCGTCTCGCCTCCTCGCGGCGGTTCATGGCGACCACGACGCCGACGGTGCCGTCGACCCGCTCCAGCAGACGCCGCGCCTCCGCGCGGACGGTGGCGCCCAGGGTGTCGGTGACGGCCTCGAAGCGCGGCACGACCCCCGTCGACCTGACCGCCGACGGGGATTCGGCGCCGGGCATGGCCAGGGCCAGCACCTTCGCGGCCAGCTCGGCGATCTCGGCCGGGTTGCGGTAGTTCACGGTCAGCTGGAAGCGGCGGCGCGGGCGGGTGCCGAGGGCCTCGTCGCGGGCCTCGGCTGCCTCGTCGGGGTCGGACCAGGAGGACTGGGCCGGGTCGCCGACGACCGTCCAGGTGGCGTGCCGGCCGCGGCGGCCGACCATGCGCCACTGCATCGGGGTGAGGTCCTGTGCCTCGTCCACGATCACGTGCGCGTACTCGGTGCGTTCCTGGGCGAGCCGCTCGGCGCGCTCGCGCTGCGTCTCCTCGCGCACCGGCATCAGCTCCTCCAGGCCGGTGAGCTGGTCCAGCGGGTCGTACTCGCGCCGCTTCTTCGGGCGGAACGGCGCGCCGAGGATCGCCTCGAGCTCGTCGAGCATGGCGATGTCGTGCACCGAGCGGCCGTCCCGCTTGAGGGCGCGGGCGACCTTGCGGACCTCGCCGGGGTTGAGGATGCGCCGGGCCCAGCGGCCGAGCCGGCGTTCGTCGGCCATGGCGGTGAGCACCGCCTCCGGCGTCAGCTCGGGCCACCAGGCGTCGAGGAAGGCGATGAACGCGTCCTCGGTGCTCACGTCCTCGTCGAAGGAGGAGCGCAGTTCGGCGGCGAGTTCGGGGTCGCTGTGCCGGCCGGCCGCGCCGGAGCGCTCCCACAGCGCGTCCAGGAGCAGCTTGCGGGCGCGGGGGCGCAGGAGGTTCACCGGGGCGGTGCCGCTGAGGGCGCTCTGCCGGACGCGGTCCAGGTCGGCGGCCTCCAGCTCCAGACGCCGGCCGAAGGCGACGACCCGCAGCCGGGTGGGTGTCCCGGTGGGCGCGGGGGCCGCACCGGCCTCCTCGTCGAGGTCGCCGAAGGCAAGCTGTGCCGGGGCCCGGCCGCCGCTCTCCAGCGCGCCGCGCGCCGCCTTCCGCAGCACCTTGAGCATGCGGTACGACCCCTTGGCCCGGGCCACCGCCGGGGAGTCGTACAGGGTGGCCTCGGCGCCGTCGACGAGGGAGCCGATGGCGCGGATGGCGACCTGGCCCTCCTCGCCGAGCGAGGGCAGCACGCCCTCGGTGTACGCCACGAGCAGCGGCGTGGGCGAGACGATCAGGATGCCGCCCGCGTACCGGCGCCGGTCCTGGTAGAGCAGATAGGCGGCCCGGTGCAGCGCGACGGCGGTCTTTCCGGTGCCCGGCCCGCCCTCGACGTAGGTGACGGAGGCGGCGGGGGCGCGGATGACCAGGTCCTGCTCGGCCTGGATGGAGGCGACGATGTCGCGCATGGTGTGGCTGCGGGCCTGTCCGAGGGCGGCCATGAGGGCGCCGTCGCCGATGACGGGCAGTTCGCCGCCGTCCAGGACCGCCTTCAGCTCGGGACGCATCAGGTCGTCCTCGACGCCGAGGACGCGACGCCCCTTCGAGCGGATCACCCGGCGCCGTACGACGCGCCCCGGGTCGACCGGGGTCGACCGGTAGAACGGCGCCGCGGCCGGTGCCCGCCAGTCGATGACCAGCGGGGCGTATTCGGAGTCGAGGACTCCGATACGGCCGATGTGGAGCGTTTCGGCGATGTCGGCGGTGTTGTCGGGGCGGACGGCCCCCTCGGCGGGCTCGACGGCGGTGTAGGCGCCGTCGGGGCCCTTCCTGCCGTCCTTCCCGGCGAGCAGGTCGATCCGCCCGAACAGGAAGTCCTCGAACTCGTTGTTGAGCCGGTTGAGGTGGACGCCGGCGCGGAACACCTGGGCGTCCCGCTCGGCGAGGGCGCCGGGCGTGCCGACCTGCCCTCGCTTGGCCGCGTCGTGCATCAGGAACTCCGCCTCGTGGATCTTCTCCTCGAGGCGCCGGTACACCCGGTCGAGGTGTTCCTGTTCGATGCCGATCTCTCGGTCCCGCACCGAATCCGGCGCGGTGTGCCGAACCGATCCGACCGCGGTTTCCTGCTGTGCCTGAACGGCCACCGGGCCCCCTTCTGACGTGCTGGGCAGCCGTCAACCGTACGCGAAGGGGACCCCGTGTAGGAAGTTACGCGTCGATCTGGACGAGCTTCTTGCCGTCGAAGGTCATGACCTCGAAGTGGTCGATCTCGTTGGTCTTGAAAGCGGCGCCGCCCACGACGTAGAGCGGGTTCTTGGCCTGCTCGGTCTTGGCGTTCGCGATGCCGTAGCCCCACTCCGGGACCGACCAGGAGGAGACCGTCTCGCGCTCGCCGTTCTTGCCGACGGCGATGAGCGAGCACTTCTCCGGGCCCGTGACGTTCTTCAGCTCGACGCCGATCTCCGTGCCCCAGGCCTTCTCGCCCATGGCGACGGTCGCGGAGACCTTGGAGGCGGAGTCGGTCGCGGAGACCCGGTCGCTGAGCGTCGCGAAGGTGTCCTTGGCGGCGTTGGCCGACTTGGTGGAGCTCGCCTCCGTGCCCTTGGTGCCGCTGTCGCCGCCGGTCGCCGCGAGCACGGTGAGCGGGCCGCCGATGATCAGCGCGGCCGCGGCCGCCACCAGGAAGAACGAGCGGCGGCGCTTGACCGCGCGGCGCTCGGACACCTCGTCGACCAGCCGTTCCGCGAGTCGCGGGCTGGGGCGGGCGGACAGGGACTCGCCGATCGCCGGGGTGCCGGTGCCCGGCAGGTCCGCGAGGGCGGCCAGCATGGGTTCCATGCCGGCGAGCTCGTCGAGCTGCTGGGCGCACCACTCGCAGCCGGCGAGATGCATCTCGAAAGCGGTTGCTTCGGCGTCGTCGAGAATCCCGAGGGCGTAGGCGCCGACGGTCTCGTGTTCGCTCGGGCTCGGAGATCCCGTAGATCCCTGCATGGGTCCAGACATACCCGAACCACCTGCTCCGAATCCCCCGTAAACGCTCATCACGCCGTCACCCCCCGCTCCTCCAGAGCCAGCTTCATCGACCGCAGGGCATAGAAGACCCGTGAGCGCACGGTGCCGCTGGGTATCCCCAGCGTCTCGGCCGCCTCATTGACGGTACGCCCCTTGAAATACGTCTCGACGAGCACCTCCCGGTGGGCCGGGGTCAGGTCGTCGAGCGCGTCGGACAGCGTCATCAGCCACAGCGCCTTGTCGATCTCGTCCTCCGCAGGAATGACCTCCAGCGGCGACGGGTCGACCTCCTGCGGCCGGGCCTGCCGGCTGCGGTGGCCGTCGATGACGATGCGGCGTGCGACCGTCACCAGCCAGGGGCGTACAGATCCGGTCGCACGATTGAGCTGACCGGCGTTCTTCCAGGCACGGATGAGCGTCTCCTGCACGACGTCCTCGGCGCGCTGCCGGTCTCCGGCAACCAGGCGCAGGACATACGCAAGCAGGGGTCCGGCATGCTCCCGATACAGAGCACGCATCAGCTCCTCGTCAGGTTCCGAGGGCTGGGACATGCGATGTCGGGCCCTCGATCCACGTTCATTGGCCACGGCCGCATCCTTGCGCACGCCCACCTCCGGTGTCCGGGGGATCCCCCAGTCGGTCGCTCGACGACGGGTACGCAAGCGGGGTGTTGAGCGTTCAAACCGAGGAGACACTTTTCTTCGGGGTGTCATGACGAGCGGGGACATGGCGGCACATTCCCACCGCTTTTTCTTTACATTTTCGCCACATCGACAAGATCGCGGCGACTGCCCGGCGCGCGGCTCGGGTAAACGGCGTGTAATCGAAATCACTTCGACAGACGGTCGGGGGCACCTCTACGAAAGCCGCATACCCGGCACGGGAGTTACGGCCGTGAGGCGAGCGCCGCCCGCCGACGGTGCCGCGCCACCCGCTCCCGGTTCCCGCAGACCTCGCTGGAACACCAACGGCGCCGGCGGCCCCGGGACATGTCGACATAGACGATCGGGCAGTTGTCCCCCGCGCACTGCCGCAGCCCTGCCCGGGCCACCGGATCGGTGAGCAGCTCCACCGCGTCCCGGGCCACGGCGGCCAGCAGCGCGACACACGCCGGCGGTCCGGCCAACTCGCGCACGAGCCCACCGTCTTCGCCGCGCACGGCACGCGGGGCCGGGGGAACGGCCCGGGCGGCGTCGTTGACGCGGGCCAGGGCGGGGTCGTACGAACCGGCGTCGTGCCGGTCGAGCCACCCGTGCACCAACTGTCCCGTATTGCGACGCAGTTCACGGAAGGCGGGCGGCCAGGAGGCGTCGGCGTGGGTGAGCGGGGTGTCCGGCGGGACGAGTCCGGAGCCGCGGATCCACGCGCACAACGGCACGACGGCGTCGAGCCGTTCCAGGGGATGCGCGGTCGCGAGCAGGTCGAGACAGATCCGCCCGGCGTCGAACCGGAGCTCGTCCATGCGCGTGTCACCGCCAACCGAGGGGCACTGCTCGGGAATCCGTCCCTTCACAGTGCCAGCGCCGGGTGCCAATCACCAGCCCGTCCGGCGATTGAGGACGAGGCCCTTTCGGGGCCGAAGCGGAGGCCCCGGGGCGGCGGCCCCCGGTGACGCGGCTCCTGGCCGGACCGGCTCCGGTGCCGATACAGCCCGCCTACTCGTCGGCGTACTTCGCGTCCGCGGCCGGGTCCAGGGCCAGCCGGTACCCCCGCTTCACCACCGTCTGGATCAACTTCGGCGCCCCGAGGGCCGTTCGCAGCCGGGCCATCGCCGTCTCGACGGCGTGCTCGTCCCGCCCGGCGCCGGGCAACGCCCGCAGCAGATCGGAGCGCGGCACGACCCACCCCGGCCGCCGGGACAGCGCCCGCAGCAAGGACATTCCCGCCGGTGGCACCGGCCTCAGAGACCCGTCCACCAGCACGGCGTGGCCCCGGATCTCCACCCGGTGCCCGGCGATCGGCAGCGCACGGGACCGCGACGGCAGCTCCTGGCACAGCAGTTGCACGAGCGGCCCGAGCCGGAACCGCTCCGGCTGGACGGTGTCCACGCCGTGCCCCTGGAGCGGCAGGGCGGTGACCGGACCCACGCAGGCGGGCAGCACATCGTGGGCGAGGGCGGCGAGCAGCTCGGGCAGCAGGCCGCGTTCCTCCGCACGCGACAGCAGGGAGGCGGCGGCGGGCGCGGAGGTGAAGGTGATCGCGTCCAGTCCGCGGGAGACGGCCGCGTCGAGGAGCCGGTCGAGCGGCGAGACGTCCTCAGGCGGCATCCACCGGTAGACGGGCACCCCCACGACCTCCGCACCCGCGACCCGCAGCGACTCCACGAACCCGGGCAGCGGCTCACCGTGCAGCTGGACGGCGACCCGGCGCCCGTCGACGCCCTCCTCCAGGAGCCGGTCGAGCACCTCGGCCATGGACTCGCTGGACGGCGACCAGTCCTCCGTCAGCCCGGCGGCCCGCACGGCGCCCTTGACCTTGGGGCCGCGGGCCAGCAGCTCGACGCCGCCCAGCTTTTCGAGCAACTGCTCGCCGAGCCCCCAGCCGTCGGCGGCCTCGATCCAGCCGCGGAAGCCGATGGCCGTGGTGGCGACCACGACGTCCGGCACCTGGTCGATGAGCTCCTTCGTGGCGGCGAGCAGCTCACCGTCGTCGGCGAGCGGCACGATCCGCAGGGCGGGCGCGTGCAGCACCGCCGCCCCACGCCGCTGGAGCAGCGCGCTGAGCTCCTCGGCCCGGCGCGCGGCCGTCACGCCCACGGTGAAGCCCGCGAGGGGCCCGTGTTCGACGGCGCCCTGAGGGCCGGCATCGGATCGCTGCTGTTGCTCGTACATAACTCTCGTCCCGCTCGAGTCCCGTTTGACCTACATGCCGACGAGCCTGTCAACGGTGCGTGACAGGCTCGGTTCGGCCACATGTCGCCGGTGTTACGTCACACCTCGGCGTAGCTGAGCTGCTGCTTCGCCTCGGAGGCGGTGCTTCCTGCCGTGATCCTGCCGGACGGGCGGCGAAGGTATACGGCCCAGGTGACCCCGAAGCACGCCGCGTAGAAGGCGAGGAAGGCGACGAAAGCGCCGGTCCCGGAACCGTAGGACAGGAAGGACTGCCGGAAGGCCAGGTTGATCGCGACACCGCCGAGCGCGCCGACCGCGCCGATCAGTCCCATGGACGCACCGGACAGACGCCGGCCGTAGGCGGCAGCCTCCTCGCCCTGAAGCCCCTCGGCCACGGCCTTCGCCTGGAAGATCCCGGGGATCATCTTGTACGTCGACCCGTTGCCGAGGCCGCTGAGCACGAACAGCACCACGAAGACGGAGACGAAGAGCGGCAGCGACTTCTGCATGCTGGCGAAGACCAGGACGCCGGTGGCGGCGGCCATGCCGACGTAGTTGTACAGGGTGATGCGGGCACCGCCGTAGCGGTCGGCGAGCCAGCCGCCGACAGGACGGATGAGGGAGCCGAGCAGCGGGCCGATGAAGGTGAGGTAGGCCGCCTGGAGAGGCGTCCGGCCGAACTGGTTCGTCAGGACCTGCCCGAAGGCGAAGCTGTAGCCGATGAACGACCCGAAGGTGCCGACGTAGAGGAAGGACATGATCCAGGTGTGCACGTCCTTCGCGGAGTCGATCGCCGCGCCCGTGTCGTTCTTCACCGAGGCCAGGTTGTCCATGAACAGCGCGGCGAGGGTGGCGGCGATGACGATGAGCGGGATGTAGATCCCCAGCAGCACGCGCGGCCCGCCGCCGGCGCCGATGACGGCCAGGGCGATCAGCTGGATCACCGGCACGCCGATGTTGCCGCCGCCCGCGTTGAGCCCGAGCGCCCACCCCTTCTTACGGAGCGGGAAGAAGGCGTTGATGTTGGTCATGGAGGAGGCGAAGTTGCCGCCGCCGATGCCCGCGAGCAGGCCGACCAGCAGGAACGTGTTGAACGAGGTCCCGGGGTCCATCACCGTGAACGCGGCGATCGTGGGGATCAGCAGCAGCCCGGCCGAGATGATCGTCCAGTTCCGGCCGCCGAAGACCGCGACGGCGAAGGTGTAGGGCACCCGCACGACCGCCCCGACCAGCGTCACCATCGACGTCAGCAGGAACTTGTCGGCCGGGGTGAGGCCGTACTCCGGGCCCATGAAGAGCACCAGCACGGACCACATCGTCCAGATCGAGAACCCGATGTGCTCGGAGAGGACGGAGAAGACGAGGTTGCGGCGGGCGATCTTCTCACCCTTCGCGTTCCAGAAGGCCTCGTTCTCCGGGTCCCACTCCTCGATCCAGCGGCTCCCCTTCTTCGTGGGGGGCGGGGATGCGGGGGCTGTGCTCGGGGCTGTCATGACGCCTCCACGGTGCTCCGGGGCTGGGGTGGTTCGGGGGGATGAGCGGTGATGAGTCCCGAAGGTAGGGAGGGCGCGTTTCCGCGCTGTGGCTGTGGGTGACCGGAAAGGAACGTTGCTCTCACGTTGCGTGGAGGGCCGGTGAGAGGTTTCGGGGAGGGCTCGGCGCCGGAGACGCCGGCCCTGCCCGTGGCGCCGGGAGGCCAGGAGGGGCGCTGAGGCAGGTCCGCGTACGCGAAGTGCCCCCGCCCCCGGTCCTCGAACCGGGGGCGGGGGCACATCCGCCGAGGCCGACGCCACCCTTCAGTGGCAGACGAACTCCTTGTTGGCGGTGCTCGCGCTCAGCGTGCAGGTCTGACCGCGGACCGCACCGGTCGGGTCGTGCGCGGTGAGGTCCCAGGTCCCGGCGTTGCGGCTCAGGACCCCGTACCCGAAGACCCCTCCTTGGGTGAGGGAGTGGTTCACGGACTGCGGCGGCGTCCCGACCGTCTTCCCGATGACGCCGGCGTCGTTCGGCCCCTGCTCCAGGGGGGCTCCCCCGGACAAGCCCACCGTCACCTGTGGTGGCCGCGTGGTGTTGAAATCGATCATCTGGTAGAGGTGCGCATGGCCCGAGACGACCATGCGGATGTTGTCCGCCAGCCGCCCCAGGGTCGTACCGGCGACGGCCGCTTGGAGGACCGGGGTGAACGTTTCCAGCGGTGGGCCGACCGATCTCACCATCCACACGGGCTTGTGGGTGACGACGAAGTAGTCGTGGCCGGTCTGCTGCGCCGCGGCCTGGTTCACGGCTTCGAAATGCCGGGTGTAGGTCGCCTGCTGCGTGAGGCTTCCGCTGTCGGCCGGGTCGGCGAACGAGGAGTCCACGTTGAGAAGGTGCAGGACGCCTGCCCTGATCTCCACCGGATCGGGGTACTGGTCGCACGATCCGTCGGCTCTGAGTTCGTCGGCGAGGTAGCGGAACCACGCGGCCCCCGCGCCGCCCGTCGCGGGTGGGGTGCGGCAGTCCTCGTGGTTGCCCCGCGCCAACACGACCGGCGCCACGGTCAGCAGCCTCTCCGCCGGTCTGAAGAAGTCGGCGACCACACAGGCCCAGGTGAATCGGTCCGCCGAGGTCGTGCAGCCCGGATTCGCCGCCGTGTCGTTGGCCTGGGCCGGGTCGTCACGGTAGAGGTAGTCGCCGACGTGGATCACGAGGTCCGGCTGCGTCACCGTGGCCACCCTGTTCGCGATCTCCTGGAACGGCCAGCCCGTCTGGTGGTCGGCGCAGTCCTGGTTGGGACCCGCCGCCGTGACGCGGCACCCCGAGTCGCCGATGACGCCGATGGTGCCGGGACGGGTGCTCGCGGTCCAGTTCGGCAGCGGAAGCTCACGGTTCGCGGGGTGCAGCACGGCCGCGGCGATCGTCGTCCGCACGAGCACCGCGTTGTAGGCCCCGAGGGGCACGACCAACTCGCACACCGTGGTGGGGAACTGCGGCGGCGAGGGACGGCTCAGCAGCCGCATCCGGTAGGCGGCACGCACGGTGCCCGTGGTGTACTGCACGGAGGGGCACGTACCGGAGGTGTCGGTGGTCACATAGCGGATCTGGGCACCCCGACTGGTCAGCTGGGTCCACGCCCATGCCTCACCGTTGGGGTTGCCGCTCCCCGGCGGAGGAGGGGTCGGCCCCGGCGGAGGCGTCTGCCCCGGCGGCTTCGGGCTTTCGCCGTAGGGCGGGGGCCCTGGCGGAGGACTCGCCCCCGGCGGCCTCGGCCCTCCGCCGTCGGACACGGTCCCCGCGAGGGCCGTCCCGACCGAGAGCGCCGCGGTCAGCACTCCCGTCACGGCCACAACGATGGTCCGGCGCATCCTGCTCACGTTCCTCCATCCCGAAACCCTGGGCTCCGGCCCGTCCGACAGACGGGCATACCGGGCCATACTCACCAGGGCGTCCGAGGAACGCACCCCGAACCGGGCGAACGGCGTAAGGCGACGTCCAGCGGCGGACGGATGCGCACACCAGGGCCGGTTAGGGGTCGAGGGCGCCGGTCAGGACCGGTGCGTCCAGGACCGGTCCCGGTTCGGGGTCGAAGGCGCCGGTCAGGACCAGTGCGTCCAGGACCGGTCCCGGTTCGAGGTCGAAGGCGCCGGTCAGGACCGGTGCGTTCCGGTGCCGGCCCGGCCGTCCGGCCACAGGCGTGGCCTGCGGCGGGCCGCCAGATCCTCCACCCAGCCGAAGCAGATCACACAGGCCGCGGTGAGCAGCCAGATGGCCGGCAGTTGCGGCCACGGGCTCTCCAGGACCCAGGGGGCGTCCGTCTCCAGCCAGGAGATGCCCCACAGCCGGTCCCACAGGGCCTCCACGACCCCGATGCAGACGTTGTGCCACAGGTAGATCGTCACGGCACGGGAGTTGAGCAGGGTGATCAGCCGGTCCCAGCGGCGCAGCCCGGCCGGCCACTCGGACCAGGAGGGGCTCAGGTGCAGGAGCAGCAGCACCGCGGCGAAGGACCACAGGGACTGGGCGAAGGGCATGTCGTCCAGGTCGTGGCCTTCCCTGAGGTCGTGGGTCAGGGCGTACCAGAGGCCGATTCCCGCCACCGCGGGCGCCAGGGACGGCACCACGTAACGCGGCAGGCGACGCAGCACGCCCTCCTGGTGCGCCATGCCCAGCAGCCAGCACGCGCCGAACGCGCCGAAGTCGCTGAGCTGTGCCTCCAGCCGCCAGCCCGGCACCGACAGCGCGCCGAACTCCAGGGTGGCGGACAGCGCGAGGGGCGCGAGGATCGTCGGCCAGGGCAGCCGGCGCAGGGCACGCAGCAGGAACGGGGAGAGCAGCACGAACCAGAGGTACGCACGGATGTACCAGAGGGGTACGCCCAGGTCGCCGGCCCAGCCGCTGCTGATCAGCCCGTGCACACCGGGCAGGCCCTCGCCGTACGGCGGGTCGCTGAGCGGCAGGATCCAGTAGGCGAGGTGGAGCCACCACCAGCCGGGGTGCCCTTCCTCGTCCGGCCCCCAGCCCGCCACCAGCATGCCCGTCACACCGACCGCGCCCAGCAGCCACAGCGGGGGCAGCAGCCTGCGCAGCCGGCCTCGTACGACTCCCAGCGCGGGGCGGCGGGCCAGCGAGCGGGCCATGAGATTGCCGGCGAGCGCGAACATCACGCCCATGGAGGGGAAGACGACGGGCAGCCAGGCCCAGCCCATCAGGTGGTAGAAGACGACCCGGAACAGGGCGATGGCCCGGAGCAGGTCGAAGTAGCGGTCCCGGCCACCGCCCTTCTTAGCGGCACCCTTCTTCCCGGCGTCCGTCTTCTCGACGCCCTTGTTCTCGGCGTCCTGCTGCCCTGAACCCTGCTGCCCTGAACCCTGCTGCTCGGAACCTTGCGGCTCGCAACCCTGCTGCTCCGGCACGCTGGTCCGGGCCGACGCGTGGGGCAGTTCGGGCAACTCGGCCGTGGTGTCCGTCGGGTGGGTGCTCATCAGGCCGCTCCTCCGTCCGCGGTCGCCGCCGCCGCGCCGGGCGGCGCCGCCACCTGGCCCTTGCGGCGGAGTTTCTGCCAGCGCAGCCGGCCGCCGGTGAGGGCGGTGATCCAGGACTGGAGCAGGACGATGTACATCAGCTGGCGGTAGAGGAGTTGCTGGAGCGGGAGGGAGATGAGGGGGGTGAGGCGCTCACGGTCCAGGACGAAGGCGTACGCCGCGCAGCCCGCCTGGACGGCGAGGACGCCGAACCAGGCCGCGATCGTCTTGCCGGTCGGGCCGAAGAGCAGGCCGTAGACGAGGAAGAGGTCGATGAGCGGGGCGAGGAGCGGGGCGACGACCATGAAGAGGGAGACGAGCGGGAGGCCGACGCGGCCGAAGCGGCCCGACGGGCCGCTCTCGACGAGGGCGCGGCGGTGCTTCCAGATCGCCTGCATGGTGCCGTAGCACCAGCGGTACCGCTGCGACCACAGCTGCTGGACGGACTCGGGCGCCTCGGTCCAGGCGCGCGCCTTCTCCGCGTAGACGACGTGCCAGCCGTCCCGGTGGATGGCCATGGTGATGTCGGTGTCCTCGGCGAGCGTGTCGTCGCTCATGCCGCCGACCCGGTCGAGCGCGCTGCGCCGGAACGCCCCGACGGCCCCCGGAATGGTGGGCATGCAGCGCAGGACGTCGTACATGCGGCGGTCGAGGTTGAAGCCCATCACGTACTCGATGTGCTGCCAGGCGCCGATCAGGGTGTCCTTGTTGCCGACCTTGGCGTTGCCGGCGACCGCGCCGACCTTCGGATCGGCGAAGGGCTGGACGAGTTCACGGACCGTGGAGGGCTCGAAGACCGTGTCGCCGTCCATCATCACGATGAGGTCGTGCCGGGCGTTGGCGATGCCCCGGTTGAGGGCGGCGGGCTTGCCCGCGTTGAGCTGGCGGACGACGCGGACACCGGGCAGGTGCAGGTCCTCGACGATCCGGGCGGTGCCGTCGCTGGAACCGTCGTCGATGACGACGATCTCGATCGGGTGCTCGCTCCTCATCAGCGAACGGACCGTGCTCTCGATGCACTTGGCCTCGTTGTAGGCCGGGACGAGCACCGACGCCGGCTCGGTGACGGGCGCGTCGGGTCCCCAGACGAAGCCCTCGCGGCGGGTACGGCGGGTGTGGATCGCGGAGAGCAGGAGCATCAGCCCGAAGCGGGCGAAGACCAGGACGCCGATGACGGCGAGGCCGACGACCAGGACGGCGGTGATGTCGTCCGAGGCCTCGACCAGGAAGACCCAGGCCTTGCCCTTCCACAGGTCGAGCCCGGTGACCGGGGTGTGCGCGCTCGGGGCCGCCAGGGCCTCGGTGAGGTTCTCGAAGGTGTAGCCCTTGCCCTGGAGTTCGGGGAGGTAGGTGTCGAGGGCCCGGACCGTCTGGTGGCGGTCGCCGCCGGAGTCGTGCATCAGGACGATCGCGCCCTTGCCGCCCTGCGGCGTGGAGTTGCGGATGATCTCCCGGACCCCGGGCCTGCGCCAGTCCTCGCTGTCGGCGGTGGTGAAGACGGTGAGGTAGCCACGGGTGCCGACGAACTGCGTGACGGGCCAGGAGGCGTTGTCGAGGGCGTCCGTGCTGGAGGAGTAGGGCGGCCGGAAGAGCGAGGTCCGGATCCCCGCGGCGCCTGCCAGGGCCAGCTGGTTCTGGGTGAGCTCCCAGTCGATGCGCTTCTTCGACTGGTAGGAGAGGTCGGGGTGGTTGAAGGTGTGCAGCCCGATCTCGTGGCCCTCGTCCACCATCCGCCGGACCAGGTCCGGGTAGCGGGAGGCCATGGTGCCGGTGATGAAGAAGACGGCGTGCGCGTGGTGCTTCTTCAGGACGTCGAGGACCTCGGGGGTCCACTTCGGGTCGGGCCCGTCGTCGAAGGTGAGCACGATCCGGTGGTCCGGCACGCCCAGGCTGTTCTGCTGCCCGTTGCGGGTGTCGACGACCGGGCCGCCGTCGAGCACCCGCTGCGGCACCTTGTCGGCGGCGGCCTCGGGGCGGATGCGGTAGTCGGCGAGGATCTCGCTGTGCACATAGCCACGCAGCATCAGCATCGCCATCATCGCGACGAGCACGACGAGCGGCAGCAGATGACGCAGCCGGAGCGACACCAGCCGCCGGCGCTCGGGTGACGGCGGCGCGGCATGCGCGGAGCCGCCGGCCGCGCGGCCCGGGGCGCGGCCCCGGCCCTGCCTGGGGCCGGACCGCCGGCCGGCGGACCGCCGCACACCTCCGCGCGACCCGCCGGCCGACTCACCTCCTGGCGCGTCCCCCGTCGGCGGTGAAGCGGACGCGGCGTGGCCGCCGGACGAGTGCGCGGGCTGCCCGACAGCTGACCGTCGGGTCGAGCGGCGGCTGGTACGTGGTGCCATGAGAGGTGGTTCTCCGAAGACGAGGTCGGGCGAGGTACGCGCCGCGAACTGAAGCGGCGAGGAGCGAGCGTCAAGGCATCGCTGACAAGTGCGGACTTCATGTGCCGGGCCCCGTCGCGTCGGGGCCGTCAGGTTCGGGGTTGCCGGGTCGGGGCCGTCAGGTTCGGGACTGTCACGTCGGGGCCGTCGCCCCGGAGCCGTCGCCCCGGAGCCGTTGCGCCGGGGCCTTCAAGTCGGTTTGTTTCCATGCCAGTTGTGCCGGTCCCGGCGATACGGGCCCGGGGCGGACCGGGGGTCCGGGGGCCGGTCCCGGAGGCCGGTCCCCGGGGGCGGGAGGCCGCGCCCCCGGCGCGGTGGCGGAGCCGTGGTGGAACGGCGGTGGCCACCCTCCGCCCGCGTGACCGGAGCACCGGCCCGACGGTCGAGAACTGCCGCCCCCCCCAATACCGAAGCCCGGCTCTGGCCTTCAGGGGCCGAAGTCAAGTCCCCGCCCCCTGAAGGCCGAAGCCCCGGTCCCGAGCCCGGATGGCTGAAGCCCCGGCCCACGGCCCAGGTAGCCGAAACCCCGGCCCCGGCCCGGATAGCCAAAGCTCCAACCCCGGCGCAAGTGCCCCGAGCGCGGTCCCCCGCCCACGTGCCCCGAGCGCGGTCCCCCGCCCACGTGCCCCGAGCGCAGCGCCACGGCGGGCGGCGGCGATGTGGTGTTCGTCGGCCGCCGCTCCCAAGCCGGGGCCCGGCGGCCGGGTTCACCGCGCACCGAGGCCGGTGGCGTCCGTGAGGCCGGTGGTGTCCGTGAGGCCGGTCGGCCGGCGACTCGCACGGGTTCCGTTCAGGCTGCCGGGGTCGATGCCGCCGGGGCCGGTTCCGGCGGGCCGTCGGCGACCGTGGTGGAGGCCCCGCCGGCCGGGGACGGCTCGGAGGACGCGGAAGGAGAGGCTGCGGGTGAGGACGCCGGCGGCTGCGCGGACGGCTGCGTCGGCGCGACCACCGGACTGCTCGGGCCGGGCGCCGAGGAGGCGGTGGCCGTGGCGCTGGGGCGGGTGGTCCCGCTCGCCGAGGGCCGAGCCGCCGTGGACGCCCTGCCCGACGGGGCCACGCTTCCCGACGCACCCGGCGCGGCACTCGCGCCCGGCTTGCCCGGCATCGCGCCGGACGCGGTCGCGGTGGCGCCCGAGCCCCCCGGAACCGTGCCGCCGGGCACCCCGTGGCGCGGGCTCGCGGACTTGTCGGGCGCCGACGTGCCGTCCACCTTGCCGGCCGCCGGCTTCTCGTCGGCCTGGCCCGGCACGGGGACCGGCAGCCAGGGCGCGCCCGCGTTGCCCGAGAGCAGCGCGGCCACGATGACGACGGCGTACGCCGCGCAGGCGGTACCCACGACGATGCCGATACGGCGGAACGTACGGCTGCGCCGGCCCGACTCGTCGACGAACACGGGGACGTCGGAGGCGGCGTCGGAACCGTCCGGCCGCCCCTTCTTCAGGGGGTCGAGCTGGACGGTCACCTCGGCCGGGTCGCTCGTCTCGCCGTCCGCGCCGCCGGGCGCCTCTCCCCAGGGGTCCCGGAGGTCGCTCGACCGTTCGTTTTCGGAAATCCCGTTCGAGGTGTTCGAGGTGCTCGAGGCCGACAGGAGAGCGTTTTCACGCGGTACATCCATCAGTGACCGGTATCTGGTGCTTTCTCCCGTCATGGACGTCAGGGGCTGCCCCCCGATCCCGGCCAGGCTCTGGGATCCCGGCCGCACGACCGGCGCGTCCCGGGGCGGGGATGTCGCCGCCGGCCACTCCGGTTGGGCGTCTTCTCGCCAATTCTTCATGTGTGTACTTCCCCCCACGGAACCGTTCCGGGTGCGCCGACGACCCTGAGCACATGTCGACGAAACCGGGCCCCCACCCAGCTCCAGCGCCCCATTTACCCCATTGCGCTCAGATCCATGAATCTAGCGCAGGCTTGGGCCCTGTGCTCGCGATGCGTCATACATGGACAGAAGTCACGGCCTTGTCCATGGCTGAAAATCACCCCTCCTCGGACCTCGGCGGTCGCACTCCGATCACCCCGATCGCCAAAGTGATCCCTCGCTGCGCATCAAAGATCGAAGGGGTCAGCGCCTTTCGTCATACAAGCGGCATAGATGGACATAGGGGCAGCGTCACCGAAGAGGCGGCGAGCCGTCCCAGGCATGGCCGGAAAGTTCACTGGCGCCAACACCGGATTGCCCGTTTTCCCCACCCGACCCATTGACGTGACCACAGCAGCCACATACCTTCCCCCGTCGAAGCGCTTCGACGTCACCCATCGAATCGATTCGATGGACGCACCGTGACGCCCTCAGATCCATCCGACTCCCCTGGAGGCTCGCGATGTTGACGGCACGAAGGCGTGTGATGGCACGACGGGGATGGGCGAGCGCGGCGGCGGTCCTCGCCGGATCGCTGCTCCTGGCCTCCTGCGGCGGCTCGGACGGCGGCGGCACCTCCGACGCCAAGACCCTGCGGCTGTGGCACTACGAGGCCCCGAACAGCGCGATGGGCGCGGCCTGGGCAGCGGCGATCAAGGAGTTCGAGGCCCAGCACCCGGGCGTGAAGGTGGAGTTCGAGGAGAAGAGCTTCGAGCAGATCCAGAAGACCGCCCCGATGGTCCTCAACTCCTCCGACGCGCCCGACCTCATGGAGTACAACAAGGGCAACGCGACGGCGGGCCTGCTCTCCAGGCAGGGGCTCCTCACCGACCTGTCCGCCGAGGTGACGAAGCGCGGCTGGGACAAGCTGCTCAGCCCCGGCGTGCGCACCACGAGCCGGTACGACGGCAACGGCGTGATGGGCTCCGGCAAGTGGTACGGCGTGACCGACTACGCCGAGTACACGATGGTGTACTTCAACAAGGACCTGTTCGCGAAGTACCGGCTCGCCGAGCCGAAGACGTTCGACGACCTGGTCGCGGCGATGGACACCTTCGCCGGGCACGGGATCACCCCGCTCGCCAACTCCGGCGCCGAGTACCTGGCCCAGCAGTACGTCTACCAGCTGGCCCTGTCCAGGGCGGACCGCTCCTGGGTCGACTCCTACGAGCTGTACCGGGGGAAGACCGACTTCCACGACGCCGCCTGGACGTACGCGGCCGACACCTTCGCCGACTGGGTGAGGAAGGGCTACATCGGCAAGAGCTCCACCAGCGCCAAGGCCGAGGACGCGGGCGTCTCCTTCCTCCAGGGCAAGGCACCGATCCTGTTCTCCGGCAGCTGGTGGTACGGCCGCTTCCAGGACGAGGCGACGTTCGACTGGGGCACCACCCTGTGGCCCGGCTCGAACCTCACCCCGGGCTCCGGCGGCAACCTCTGGGTCGTCCCCGAGAGCGCCCACAACAAGGAGCTCGCCTACGACTTCATCGACATCACCCTGTCGAAGAAGATCCAGAACCTGCTCGGCAACAAGGGCGGCGTCCCGGTCGCGGCGGACACCGCCGCCATCACCGACCCGAAGTCCAAGGAGCTCATCGCCCACTTCAACACCCTGTCCGGCCGCGACGGCCTGGCCTTCTACCCGGACTGGCCGGTCCCCGGCTTCTACGACGTCCTCGTCTCGGAGACCCAGAAGCTGATCACCGGCAGCGAGAAACCCGACGACTACCTGGACGCGTTGCAAGCGGCGTACGACAAGGGCGTACCGAAGACATGACGGTGACCGTCGAACGCGGCGGGCGGGTGACCGGCAAGCAGGACAGGGCCGTCCACCCGCGCCGTTCCCGCGATTCCTACGCGCTGTTCCTGCTCCCCGGCGCTCTCGCCTTCCTCGCCGTCGTCATCGTGCCGTTCCTGATGAACACCGGGGTGAGCCTCACCGACTGGCAGGGCGTGGGCAGCCCCGAGTGGGCCGGACTCGCCAACTACCGCGAACTGCTGGACGACGTGGGGTTCTGGGAGAGCTTCCGGCACAGCCTCTTCATGGTCGTCGCCATGGCGGTGCTCCCCACGGCCGTCGGACTGGTCCTGGCCGCCGCCCTGTTCGACTACGTCGGCAAGCACTTCGGCAGCCGGACGGCGGCCGTCCTGCGGGCCTGTTTCTATCTCCCGCAGGTGCTGCCCGTCGCGGTCGCCGGCATCGTCTGGAGCTGGATCCTCGCGCCCGACGACGGCTCGCTCAACGAGCTGCTCCGGGCCGTCGGCCTCGGCTCCTGGCGGCAGGACTGGCTCGGCGACCCCGGCCTCGCGCTCTACAGCGTCATGGGCGTGATGGTGTGGGTGCAACTCGGCTTCCCGCTGGTCGTCTTCATGGCGGGACTTCAACGCGTCGACCCGCAGCTGTACGAGGCGGCCGAGCTGGACGGCGCCGGCTGGTGGCGTCGCTTCGCGCACATCACGCTGGCGCAGATCCGCCCGGAGATCTACGTCGTCCTGACCTGGTGCACGATCGCCGCGCTGAAGGTGTTCGGCGCCGTGTACGTCCTGACGAAGGGCGGCCCCGGCGGCGCGACGAACGTCCCCTCCTACTTCTCCTTCACCACGTTCTTCGAGAAGACGCAGGTCGGCTACGGCGCAGCGATCTCCACCGTGCTCACCGTGATCATCCTCGTCCTCTCCCTGGCCGGCCTGCGGCTGCAGACCCGGGCGCAGGACGCGGAGGAAGGACTGCGGACATGAAGGCCGTACGAGCCCTGCGCCGCTACCCGGTCCTCCTGGCCCTCTGCCTGGCCGCCCTCTTCATGATCGTCCCGTTTCTGGTCGTCGCCGTGAACGCGGTCAAGTCCCCGGCGGAGTACGCGCGCAACGGCCCGTTGAGCCTGCCCGAGGGCCTGTACCTGGACGGTCTGAAGGACTTCTGGGAGCGCGTCGACTACAGCCGCAAGCTGCTGAACTCGGTGCTGATCAGCGGGTCGGTGGCGGTGGCGGCGGTGGTCCTGTCGGTGCTGAACGCGTACGCGATCGGCATCGGGCGGATCAGGGGCCGCACCTGGGTCCTGGCCTTCTTCGTGCTGGCCAACATGCTGCCGCAGGAGGCGCTGGTCTACCCGGTGTACTGGCTGAGCAAGCAGGCCGGTCTGTACGACACCCGGCTGAGCGTGATCATCGTCTTCACGGTGATCCAGGCGGCCTTCGGCACCTACCTGCTCTCCGCCGTGCTGAGCCGGTTCCCGCGCGAGATCATCGAGGCGGCCCGGATCGACGGCGCCGACAAGTGGCAGGTGCTGTGGCGGATCGTCGTCCCCGTCAGCCGGCCCACCCTCGGTGTGCTGCTGGTCTTCTTCTTCGTCTGGACCTGGAACGAGTTCCTGCTCCCGCTCGTCATGCTGATCTCCAACGACAACCAGACCGTGTCGGTGGCCCTCGGCGTCCTCCAGGGGCAGCGCCTGATGGACGCCACGATGACCAACGCCGCCGCCCTCCTCGGCGTACTCCCGGCCCTCGTCTTCTTCCTCGTCTTCCAGCGGACCCTCACCCGCGGAATCGCCGTGGGCGCCGTGAAGTAGTGAGGACCGAGCAGTAAGGACCCCCACCCATGAAGTTCACCGACGGTTACTGGCTGCTGCGCGAGGGCGTCACGGCCGCCCACCCGGCCGAGGTCCTCGACGTCGTCGAGTCGGACGGCGTCCTGGAGATCCACGCGCCCACCCGGCCCGTCCGCAGCCGCGGCGACCTGATGACGGGACCGGTCATGACGATCACCGCCCACACCCCGATGCCCGACGTCGTCGGCCTCACCCTGACCCACTTCACGGGCGAGCGGCCCCGCGAGCCCGCCTTCGACCTCACCGAGGCGGAGCCCGCCCCCCTGCTCTCCCACGACGACGCGTACGCGACCCTGACCTCCGGCGCGCTCTGCGTGAAGTTCGCCCGTTCCGGCCCCTGGCACGTGGAGTTCCTCGCCCACGGCCGCATCCTCACCTCCAGCGGCCCCAAGGGCATGGGCATCATGCGGGACGCGGCCGGCGGCCACTATCTGCGCGAGCAGCTCGACCTGGGAGTGGGGACCTCCGTCTACGGCCTCGGCGAGCGCTTCGGCCCGCTGGTCAAGAACGGCCAGGTCGTGGACATCTGGAACGCCGACGGCGGCACGGCGACCGAACAGGCCTACAAGAACGTGCCGTTCTACCTCACGGACGCGGGCTACGGCGTCTTCGTCGACCACCCGGGCAAGGTGTCCTTCGAGGTCGGCTCGGAGGCCGTGTCCCGGGTCCAGTTCAGCGCCGAGACGCAGGAGTTGACCTACTACGTCATCCACGGTCCCACCCCGAAGGACATCCTCCGCAAGTACACCGCCCTCACCGGCCGCCCCGCCCTCCCGCCCGCCTGGTCGTTCGGCCTGTGGCTCTCGACGTCCTTCACCACCTCCTACGACGAGGAGACGGTGACCTCCTTCATCGAGGGCATGCGCGAGCGCGAACTCCCGCTCTCCGTCTTCCACTTCGACTGCTTCTGGATGCGGGAGTTCCACTGGTGCGACTTCCGCTGGGACCCTCGGGTGTTCCCCGACCCGGAGGGCATGCTGGCCCGGCTGAAGGCGAAGGGCCTGCACGTCAGCGTGTGGATCAACCCGTACATCGCCCAGCGGTCGCCGCTCTTCGCGGAGGGCAGGGCGCTCGGCCATCTGCTGAGGCGGCCGGACGGGAGTGTCTGGCAGTGGGACCTGTGGCAGCCCGGCATGGCCCTCGTGGACTTCACCAGCCCCGCCGCCCGCGACTGGTACGCGGCCAAGCTGGAGGCGCTGCTCGCGCAGGGCGTCGACTGCTTCAAGACCGACTTCGGCGAGCGCGTCCCGGTCGACGTGACCTGGTCCGACGGCTCGGACCCGGAGCGGATGCACAACCACTACACGTACCTCTACAACCGCACCGTCTTCGACGTGCTGCGCAAACACCGGGGCGAGGGGGAGGCGGTCGTCTTCGCGCGGTCGGCGACGACCGGCAGCCAGCAGTTCCCGGTGCACTGGGGCGGCGACTGCGAGGCGACGTACGAGTCGATGGCGGAGTCGCTGCGCGGCGGGCTGTCCCTGGGCCTGTCCGGGTTCGGCTTCTGGAGCCACGACATCGGCGGCTTCGAGGGCACACCGACACCGGCGCTGTTCAAGCGCTGGCTGGCCTTCGGCCTGCTGTCCTCGCACAGCAGACTGCACGGCAGCTCCTCGTACCGGGTGCCCTGGCTGTTCGACGAGGAGTCGGTGGACGTGGCCCGGCACTTCACCCGGCTGAAGCTGCGGCTCATGCCCTACCTGTACGAGGCCGCCCGGGTCGCCCACGAGGAGGGCACGCCGATGATGCGGGCGATGGTGCTGGAGTTCCCGGCGGACCCCGGCTGCGCGCACCTGGAACGGCAGTACATGCTCGGCCCGGACCTGCTGGTCGCGCCGGTGTTCAGCGACGCGGGGGACGTGACGTACTACGTCCCCGAGGGCACCTGGACCCACTACCTCACCGGGCGGACGGTGACCGGGCCGCGCTGGGTGCGCGAACGCCACGGGTTCCTCGGCCTGCCGCTGCTGGTGCGGCCGGGCGCGGTGCTCCCGGTGGGCGCCCACGCCGACCGGCCGGACTACCCGCACGCCGACGGGGTCACGCTGCGCACCTACGGCCTGGAGCGCGGCGCCCAGGTGACGGTACGGGTCGGGGACGTGACCTTCACCGTCGTACGGGAGGGGGACACCCTGCGGGCGTCCGCGAGCGACCCCTCGGCGCCGTGGGCGCTGGCGGCCGGGGACCGGGTCGCGCGGGCGGCGGCGGGCACCGGCTTCCTGACCCTGGAGACCTCGGACGACCGGGAGCAGGCCTGATGGTGAAGATCACCGATGTGGCGCGGCACGCCGGAGTCTCCCCCAGCACGGTGTCGTACGCGCTGAGCGGCAAGCGCCCGATCTCCGAGGAGACCCGGCGGCGGGTCGAGGAGGCCGCCCGCACCCTGGGCTACCGCCCGCACGCCGGCGCCCGGGCGCTGGCCAGCAGCCGCTCGAACGTGCTGGCGCTCGTGGTGCCGCTGCGGGCCGGCATCCATGTCCCGGTCGTCATGCAGTTCGCGGTGTCGGTGGTGACGGCGGCCCGCCGGCACGACCACGACGTGCTGCTGCTGACCCAGGAGGAGGGCGAGGAGGGGCTGCGCAGGGTCGCGGACACGGCCCTGGTCGACGCGCTGATCCTGATGGACGTCCAACTCCACGATCCCCGGCTGCCGTTGCTGCGCTCCTTGGACCGGCCGTCCGTGATGATCGGTTTCCCGCTCGAGGCCGACGGGCTGACCTGCATCGACCTCGACTTCCGGGCTGCGGGCGAGCGGTGCGTGGAGCATCTGGCGCAGCTCGGGCACCGGGTGGTCGCTCTGGTCGGGTCGCCGCCGGAGGTGTACGTACGCAAAACGGCCTTCGCGCAGCGTGTGGTCCAGGGTTTCACCGCGGCCGCCGACCGGGCGGGGCTCGCCTCCGCGGTCCACCCCTGCGAGGCGACCCCGGCCGCGGCCCGCCGGGTGGCGGAGCGGCTGCTGCGCGAGCAGCCCGCGCTGACGGGGGTGGTGGTCCACAACGAGGCGGTCCTGGAGCCGCTCGTCGACGCGTTCGAGCAGCTGGGCCTGCGGGTCCCCGGCGACCTGTCGGTCACGGCGATCTGCCCGGACGAGCTGGCAGCGGGGCTGCGGACGCCGGTCACCTCCGTCGCGCTGCCGTCGGCGGAGGTGGGTGAGCGTGCGGTGGAGCTGCTGATGCGCAAGCTCGACGGCGGGACCGCACCCGAGGCGACCCTGCTGCCGCCCGCGCTGACCGTGCGGGCGAGTACGGCCCCGCGGACGGTCAGTCCACGCTGACCGGGTTGCCGAGGCGGGTCCCCAGCAGCGCGCAGGACACGCCCTGGACGCCTTCGTAGCCCACGGTCCGTCCGGGGGCGAGTTCCCGGGCGAGGCGTTCGGCCAGCGTCTCGCCCTCCTCGTGCAGCCGCAGGAACGCGGTGTCCCAGCGGAAGTCGTCGCGGTCGGCCAGCCAGGTGTTCATGGCCGCGTCGATGCCGGTCGCCCATGCGGACAGGTCGGCGACCAGGGCGGCGGACAGGCCGAGGGCGGCCGCGGGGTCGTCCGGGGCGAAGTCGTCGTAGGAGCCCGTGCGGAGCGGCTGCGCGTGGTATTCGCCCAGGAGCGTGATGTGCGGCGGCTCGTCCACCGGGCCTCCCTCTCTTCGTCCGACGTGTCACGACAAGAACCCCGCCGCTCGGGAGCGACGGGGTTCTTGTTCACATGGGATGAGGGGGTCTGGGGGGCATGCCCCCCAGACCGAAGGCGAGGTGGCCTGGGCTCGCGCAGTGTGCGAGCACAGGCCACCTCCATCTCGTGGAGATGGCGGGAATCGAACCCGCGTCCAACGGTGCAGAATCAGGGCTTCTCCGTGTGCAGTTCGCTGTGATTTTCTCGGCCCCGGTGATCACGCGAACAAGTCGCCGACGGGCCCAGTCACTGTTTGATTTCCCATCCGACCCCGTGACCGGGCCAGATGGTTTAGTTCCCTAGATTATGCCAGGATCCGGGCCGGGAACACTCCCGGGCTGACACCCTTTAGGGTCCTACCTCACTGCTTATTAGGCAGCGAGAGCGTAGGACTGGGAATCGCTCTTGGTATTGGCGATTATTTTTTGCGACATATGGTTTACGAGATCATTGCCGCTTCCTCGACACGCTTCCCCTGCTTCAACAGTCGCTGTCGAAACCGATCATCCCCATGTTGATTTTTCAATCCCTCCGAGGAGGGCCCCTCCGGAGAGGGTTTTCGCGCCTGCTGTGAGGCACTGGTGCCATCGTACGTGACCAACGCACGACGGTGCCACCGTATTCCCGGCGAGCTCCGCCTCCGAGCGGTCCCGGCGGCCACGGGTGACAGGTGCGGCGGTTACGCGTGGCGCTGCCTGCGCTTCGCGGCCGCGATCACCCGGTCCGTCTCCCGGCGGTCCTGCTGCTCGCGCAGGGTCTGCCGCTTGTCGTACTCCTTCTTGCCGCGCGCCAGCGCGATCTCGGCCTTCGCCCGGCCGTCCTTGAAGTAGACGGCGAGGGCCACGATCGTGTGGCCCGTCTCCTCGGACTTCACCGCCAGCTTGTCGATCTCCTCGCGGTGCAGCAGCAGCTTGCGCTTGCGGCGCGCGGAGTGGTTGGTCCAGCTGCCCTGGAAGTACTCGGGGATGTGCGCGGCGTGCAGCCACGCCTCGTTCCCCTCGATCTGGACGAAGGCGTCGGTCAGCGAGGCGCGCCCCTCGCGCAGCGACTTCACCTCGGTGCCGGTGAGGACGAGCCCGGCCTCGTAGACGTCGATGATCGCGTAGTCGTGCCGGGCCTTCTTGTTCTGCGCGACGATCTTGCGCTTGCCGTCCTTGACCTTGCCGGACGCGGCCGCCCCGCCCTGCTTCGGCTGGGACTCCTTCGGTACGTACATTCCCTTGCTCATAGTGCAGCCAGTTTCGCACCCGGAGGCCCACCGAGGGAAAGCCGATTACGCGGGCGGTCGCTCAGGGCGCGTCCCCGAGGCCGCTCAGCACGGTCTCGGCCCGCTCCAGCGCCCCGTCGTCCGCCTCCAGGTCGGGGGTGATGCCCCGGCCGTCGACACCGTGACCGGAAGGGGTGCGGTAGTGCCCGACGGTCAGCTCGGCGACGGAGCCGTCGGGCAGCCGGCTCGGCATCTGGACCGAGCCCTTGCCGAAGGTACGGGAGCCCACCACGACCGCGCGGCCACGGTCCTGGAGGGCGCCGGTGAGCAGTTCGGCGGCGCTCATCGTGCCGCCGTCGACGAGTGCGACCAGGGGGCTGGTGGTGTCGCCACCGCCCTCGGCGTGCAGGGCGCGCTGGTCGCCGTCGACGTCGTAGGTGGCGACCAGGCCGCCGTCGAGGAAGGCGGAGGCGGCGGAGACGGCCTCGGTGACCAGGCCGCCGGAGTTGCCGCGCAGATCGAGGACGATCCCGGCCCCCGCGGGGGTCCCGCGGACGGCGCTGCGCACGCTGTCGCCGACGCCCTTGGTGAACGCGGCGACGGTGATGACGGTGGTGTCGTCGGAAAGCCGGTGGACGGTGACGGAGTCCGTGGACAGGAGCGCCCGGCGCAGGGTCTCGGTCCACGCGCGCGTGCCGCGCTGCAGGCCGAGCCGGACGGGGCTGCCCGCGCTCGCGCCCGTGGCGTCACCGCGGAGTAAGGAGACGACGTCGGTGACCGGGAGGCCTTCGACGGACCGTCCGTCCACGCTGCGCAGGCAGTCGCCCGCGCGGATCCCGGCGGCGGCCGCGGGCGATCCCGACCGCACCTTGGTCACCTCGATCCGGCCGTCCCGGTCGCCTCGCGCCTCCAGGCCGACGCCGGTGTACCGGCCGTCGAGGGACGCCTCGAACTCCTCGTACTCACCCTCGGAGTAGACGGCCGCCCAGCGGTCCCCGCTGCGGCTGACGGCGCGCTCGGCGGCCTCCATCGGGGACTTGCCGTCCGCGGCGGCCTCCTCGGCGGCCCGTGTCACGTCCTCGGAGTGGCCGGCGGAGGCCGGGGAGGGGGCGGCGCCCGCGGCGCTCCGCCCGCCCTGCGCGGGGTCGCCCGGCAGCGATCCGGTGGCGGCGCCGGCGACGAGCACGCTCGCGAACATCAATGTCAGGGCGGCCCCGCGGCCGAAACGGCGGGGCTGACAGAACAGGTCACGGCCTGACATGGCGGTGAGTCTAGGGGAACGCGAAGGGCCGTACGGTCGGTTGACCGTACGGCCCGCGGGGCGTGCGTCACACCTTCAGGTACTTGCGCAGCGCGAAGAACGCGGCCAACGCGGGCATCAGCAGGCTCGTGGCCAGGATGAGCGGAAGTTTCGTCAACACGGCGTCCCAGCCGATGAAGTTGATCAGGTTCAGCTTCTCGGACAGGGCCAGGCCGTTGTCGATGATGAAGTACCGGGCGATCACCAGGAATCCGCAGGCGACCGTGCCGCCGATCAGCCCGGCGACCGCGGCCTCGGCGATGAACGGCGCCTGGATGTAGAAGCCGGAGGCGCCGACGAGCCGCATGATCCCCGTCTCACGCCGTCGGCTGAAGGCCGAGACGCGCACGGTGTTGACGATCAGCATCAGCGCCACGACGAGCATCAGCGCCATGACCGCCCGCGCCGCCCAGTTCATGCCGTTGAGCAGCCCGAAGAGGTTGTCCAGGATGCCCTTCTGGTCCTGCACGGACTGCACGCCGTCGCGCCCGTCGAAGGCGGTCGCGATGACCTGGTACTTCTCCGGGTCCTTCAGCTTGATGCGGTACGACTCCTGCATCTGGTCCGGCGTGAGGGAGCTGGCCAGCGGGGAGTCGCCGAACTGCTCCTTGTAGTGCTTGTACGCGTCGTCCTGCGACTCGTACGTCACCTTCTCGACGACCCCCATCTTGTCGAGGTCGGACTTGATCTGCTTCTTCTGGTCCGCGGTGACCGCGCCCTTGGCGCAGTTCGGGTCGGACTCGGCGTCGCTCTTGTTGCAGAGGAACACCGAGACGTTGACCTTGTCGTACCAGTAGCCCTTCATCGTGCTGACCTGGTCGCTCATCAGGAGCGACCCGCCGAAGAGCGCCAGGGACAGGGCGACGGAGACGACGACGGCGAAGGTCATCGTCAGGTTGCGGCGGAGACCGACACCGATCTCCGACAGTACGAACTGGGCGCGCATGGCGAGTTGTTCAGGCCTTTCCGGGGACGTCCGCGAGGGCGGGGGCGATGGCGGGGGCGGTCAGTGCTGGTAGCCGTAGACGCCACGCGCCTGGTCGCGGACGAGGCGGCCCTGCTCCAGCTCGATGACGCGCTTGCGCATCTGGTCCACGATGTTCTGGTCGTGCGTGGCCATCAGCACGGTGGTGCCCGTCCGGTTGATCCGGTCGAGCAGCTTCATGATGCCGACGGAGGTCTGCGGGTCGAGGTTGCCGGTGGGCTCGTCCGCGATCAGCAGCTTGGGCCGGTTCACGAAGGCGCGCGCGATGGCGACGCGCTGCTGCTCACCGCCGGACAGCTCACCGGGCATCCGGTCCTCCTTGCCGCCGAGCCCGACGAGGTCGAGCACCTGCGGCACGGACTTGCGGATCTCGCCCTTCGACTTACCGATGACCTCCTGCGCGAAGGCGACGTTCTCCGCCACCGTCTTGTTCGGCAGCAGCCGGAAGTCCTGGAAGACCGTCCCCAGCTGGCGGCGCATCTGCGGCACCTTCCAGTTGGAGAGGCGCGCGAGATCCTTGCCCAGGACGTGCACCTGACCGTGGCTGGTCCGCTCCTCGCGGAGTACCAGCCGCAGGAAGGTGGACTTGCCGGAGCCGGAGGATCCCACGAGGAACACGAACTCGCCCTTCTCCACCTCGAGGGAGACATCCCTGAGTGCGGGGCGGGTCTGCTTGGGGTAGACCTTGGAGACGTTGTCGAATCGGATCACGGGTGCACCACGGGTCGCCGGGGGTAGATGAGCGTGACCATACGCGAACCGGGGAGGGCGGCGCAGGCGTCGGGAGGGGTTGAGTGGGGCTTGTGCGTTTTTGTACGGGACTTTGTGCGCCCCCCGCTGTCCGGGTGGGCCGCGCGGCCCCCGGAGGAACCTGGCACAGTGGAGGGGGAACGTTCCCGTTCCCCGAAGCGTTGTGTACGTGGAACCGGTGCAAGGAGGGCGAGCGCATGACGTACGACCGGCTGGTGTGCGCTAACTGCGCCGCGCCCGTGAGCGAGGGCCGGTGCCCGGTGTGCCGCGCGAACCGCGAGCGGCTGCAGCAACAGGACAACTTCTTCGCGGGGCTGAACCCGATGGCGCTGATCGCGCTGCTCGCGGTGCTGGTGGCAGCGCTGGCGCTGCTGGCCCACCAGACCGCGTAGCCCCCCGGACACGCACGGAAAGGGGCCCGGAGCTCATCGCCCCGGGCCCCTTCGCGTGTACGTCATGTACGGACGCGACCACCTGACGTCAGGCAGCGGCTCCGTCACGGCCGGCCGCGAGGCGCGGCAGCACCCGGAAGCCGATGCCGCCGGCGATCATCGTGGCGGCACCGATGATCAGGAAGCTGGTCTGACCGGCACCGGTCTCGGCGAGCTCCTTGCCACCACCCTGCGCGCTGGTGTCGACGGCGGAGTCCGAGGTGTCGGTCAGCGCGGAGCTGCCCTCCTCCTGGGTGGAGGTGCCGTCGGTGTCCGTACCGCCGGCGGTGGAGCCACCGCCGGTGGAGCTCGAACCGCCGGTGGTGCCGGAGCCGCCGGTCGAGGTGCTGCCCTGCGAGGACGAGCCGGACGAGGTGCTGCCCTCGGACGAGCCCGACGAGGTGTTGCCCTCGCTGGAGCTGCCGGAGGACGTGTTGCCGTTCGAGGTGCCGGTGGACGTACCCTCCGACGTACCGGAGGACGTGCCCGCCGACGTACCGGAGGACGTACCCTCCGACGTACCGGAGGACGTACCCTCCGACGTGCCCGAGGACGTACCCTCCGACGTGCCCGAGGACGTACCCTCCGACGTGCCCGAGGACGTACCCTCCGACGTGCCCGAGGACGTACCCTCCGACGCGCCGGGGTCGGTGCACTCGGGGTTGGTCGGGAAGAGGTCGCAGAGCGGCGGGTCGTCCTGGGTCTGGACGTCGGCCGTGGCGACCGTGCTCGTGTCGACAAGAGCGTCGTCGTCGGCCGAGGCGACGCCGGCGACCGTCAGCGAGGCGCCCGCGGCGATCACGGCGCCGGCGGCTATCCGCGCGAACCGGATCCGCGTCTTCTTGGTCATATAGCTGCTACCCCCAGTAGCTGAATCGTCGATGAGGCCGCGCCCGGGGCCGTGATCGACGGAGGTAGCTGAGCTGTAGCTGAAGCCCCCGGTTCACATGCGCCCCGGAGATACGCATGCCACACTGCACCCTCCCCACTTTTCAAAGCATCGTCAAGGTCGTTGCGTACGCAATGTCCAAGTCGGGGCGCTTTGCGCGGCGTTGGTGCTGTGAATGTGACATAAAAAGCAACCGCCCCTGATTCAGGGGCGGTTACCTTGTCGACAAAGTTACTTCTCTTGCTGCTTGCGCCAGCGAATTCCGGCTTCCAGGAACCCGTCGATCTCGCCGTTGAACACGGCCTCGGGGTTACCGACCTCGAACTCGGTGCGCAGGTCCTTGACCATCTGGTACGGGTGCAGGACGTACGAACGCATCTGGTTGCCCCAGGAGTTGCCGCCGTCGCCCTTGAGCGCGTCCATCTTGGCCTGCTCCTCCTGCCGGCGCCGGTCGAGCAGCTTGGCCTGGAGGACGTTCATCGCGGACGCCTTGTTCTGGATCTGCGACCGCTCGTTCTGGCAGGAGACGACGATGCCGGTGGGGAGGTGGGTGAGGCGCACCGCGGAGTCGGTGGTGTTCACGCCCTGGCCGCCGGGGCCGGAGGACCGGTAGACGTCGACGCGCAGCTCGGACTCGTCGATCTCGATGTGGTCGGTGGTCTCCACCACGGGAAGGATCTCGACACCCGCGAAGGAGGTCTGCCGACGCCCCTGGTTGTCGAAGGGGGAGATCCGCACCAGCCGGTGCGTGCCCTGCTCCACGGAGAGGGTGCCGTAGGCGTACGGGATCTGCACGGCGAAGGTGGTCGACTTGATGCCGGCCTCTTCGGCGTACGACGTCTCGTAGATCTCGGTCTTGTAGCCGTGCTGCTCCGCCCACCGCAGGTACATCCGCTGGAGCTTCTCCGCGAAGTCGGCGGCGTCGACGCCACCGGCCTCGGCACGGATGTTCACGAGCGCCTCGCGGGAGTCGTACTCGCCGCTGAGCAGCGTACGGACCTCCATCTCGTCCAGCGCCTTCTTGACGGAGGTGAGCTCGGACTCGGCCTCGGCGAGGGTGTCCGGGTCGTCCTCCTCCTGGGCCATCTCGAACAGCACGGAGAGATCGTCGATCCGGCTGCGCAGCGCGTCCGCCTTCCTGACCTCGGCCTGGAGGTGGGACAGCTTGCTGGTGATCTTCTGCGCCTCGTCCGGGTTGTCCCACAGGGACGGCGCGGCCGCCTGCTCCTCGAGCACGGCGATATCTGCCCTCAGCTTGTCGAGGTCCAGAACGGCCTCGATCGACTCCATGGTCGAGGAGAGGGACTTGAGCTCTTCGGATACATCGACGACTGCCACGCCTCCAGCCTAACGGACCCGGCATCCGGGCCCGCCCGGCCTCGGCCGCCGAGCCCGACCACCCCGCCCCGCCCCGCCTCGCCTCGCCTCGACCCGGCCCGCCTCGCCCCGGCCTGGACATCCCAGCCCATCCGACCTCGACCGCCGGCCCCGACCGGCGAGCCCGCTCGACACATCCCAACCCGCCCTACGCCGGCCGACGGGCCTGGGGCAGCACGTCCCGGCCCCGTCCGGCGAATCGAGGACGGGTCCCCTTCAGGGCCGATGCGGGGGTCCGGGGGGCGGCGGCGCCCAGGGTCAGGGAGAATCCGGCGCCGAGTTCTTCGTGTCCTGCGGAGTCGCCCCCGCGTCGTCGCCGGAGGTGGCCGCCCAGGTGCCGATGCCCGCGGCGGCGACCAGGGCCACCGCCGCCACGCCGAGCGTGATCCGCCGCCGCCGGGTGGCGGAACGGTTCCGTGCCGAGCCGGGCCGCGGCGCGCCCGCCGCCCTCGGCACCCGTGCCGTGCCGTGCGCCCCGCCCGCCAGCTCGTCCGGCGCGGGCACCCGCATCGACGTGTGGGTGTCCCGGTTGGAGTCCGGCTTCGCGCCGGGCACCAGCGGGACCGACCCGCGCCGCGCCCGCCCGGAGGGCGCCGCGGGCGAGGACGCGGAGGGCGCGGCCTCGGCCGGCTCGCCCTCCCCCTCCTCCTGCTCCGGGTCCGGCTCGTCGACGTCCAGCGGCGGCATCCCGGCCAGCGTCGGCAGCTGCTCCCGCAGCCGCGCCGCCAGTTCGGACGCCCGCAGCCGGGAGGCCGGCGCCTTCGCCAGGCACTGCACGAGAAGCTGCCACAGCTCGTCCGTGATGCCGGGGAGCGGGGCGACGGACTCCGTGACGTGCCGGCGCAGCACCGCGCCGGGATGGCCGCCGCCGAACGGGGTGAAGCCCGCGAGGAGCTCGTACAGCACGGTCGCCAGGGCGTAGATGTCCACCGAGGCGCGCGGCGGCAGGCCCTCCACGATCTCCGGGGCCAGGTAGTCCGGGGTGCCGATGATCTTCGTGGCGCGGGTCCGTTTGGGGGTGTCGATCAGTTTCGCGACGCCGAAGTCGGTCAGCAGCGCGCGGTGCGAGCCGCCGGGGCCGAGCGGACCCTGCATGTCGAGCAGGATGTTCTCGGGCTTCACGTCGCGGTGGACGATCCCGGCCGCGTGCGCGGCGGCCAGTCCCTCGGCGATGTCCGCGACGATCGCCACGGCGGCCTCGGGCGCGAGCCGTCGGTCCCGTTCGAGGCGGGTGCGCAGGTCCGTGCCGCGGACGAGGTCCATGACCAGGGCCAGGTCGTTGCCGTCGACCACCAGGTCCCGTACGGAGACCACGTGCGGGTGCTCCAGGCCGAGCAGTGCCGTGCGCTCCTGCACGAAGCGGCCCACGAGCTCCTCGTCGGAGGCGAGGTCCTCGCGCAGCAGCTTGACGGCGACGGGCCCGTCCGGTCCGTCGCCCAGCCACACCGTGCCGGCGCTGCCCCGTCCCAGGATCTGGTGGGCGGTGTACCGGCTGCCGATCTTCCGTGCCAAGGCTGCTCCTACAGACGCGTGTTGCCCATCAAAGTACGCGTCCGAGGAGCCAACCTTCACCGCGGAGACGGAAATCACCCGCCGGATGTCGACAAGTACACAAGCTCACGGTCGGAACCGGAGCCCGTGGCGCTCGCCGGTGCCTCAGTTGCCCGTGCCGCCCGTGCCGCTGCCGCCCGAGTCGGCCAGGTCGCCGATCCAGCCGGTGACGTCGTTGAACCAGCCGCTGATCAGCTGCCAGTAGTTCTTGCCGGTGCCGATCCAGCCCTGGAGCGGGCTCAGCTCCCAGATCAGCCATCCGGCCACGAACAGGATGACGATCGTGAACAGACAGCCCTTCAGGCAGCCCAGCCCGGGGATCTTCATCGGGTTGGCACCGCGCTGCCTCGGCTCCCGCGGTTGCCGGGGTTCCGGCTCCGGCCGCTGCCTCGGCTGCTGCTGGGGCGCCGGCGCGTACCGCTGGGGCTGGTGCTGCGGCTGCTGGTGCTGCGGCGGCGCGTACTGCTGCTGCGGCTGCGCCTGCGGCTGCCCCGGGTAGCCGTAGCCGGGGGGCTGCTGCCGGCGCTGCTGTTGCTGCTGGTTCTGCTGCGGGTACTGCTGCTGCGGCTGCTGCTGCTGGCGGGAGACCTGCCGCTGGGGGCGGCGGCGCAGCGGGTCCTCGCCGGGGTCGAGGTACTGCTGGACCTGGGTCGGCTCGTTGCGGTCGCGGGCGGCCCGCATCTGGGACTGCCAGGGATGCGGCTCCTGGCCCTGCTGTCCCTGCTGGCCCTGGCCCTGGTGTCCCGCCTGGTGCGGCGGCACCGGCGGCAGGACGGCCGTCGGATCGGCGGCGCCCGCCGGACCGCTGGTGTGCGGCAGCACGGCGGTGGGGTCGGCTGCGCCGGCGGGACCGCTGGTGTGCGGCAGCACGCTGGTCGCGGCGTTCGGGCCGTAGGCGCCGCCCGGCACGGTCGCGGGCGTCGGGTCGGGCGCGAGGAGGTGGCCGACGCCGTCGGCGGCGGCGATCTGCATCGAGTTCGCGTGCACCCCGATGCCCTCGGCCACGATGCGCAGCCCGCGCGCGAGGTTCTCGGCGCCCGGCCGGTCGTCGGGGTTCTTGCGCAGACAGCGCTCGATGACCGTCCAGAGCGGGTCGGGGACCGTGGACGGACGGCGCGGCTCGGCGTTCAGGTGCTGGTGCAGGACCTCGAGGGCGGAGCCGCCGGAGAACGGCGGACGCCCGGTGACCAGCTCGTACAGCAGGATGCCGGCGCCGTAGATGTCCACGGCCGAGGTCTGCGGACGGCCCTCGGCGGACTCCGGCGCGACGTACGCGGGCGTGCCGACGAACTCGCTGGTCCGGGTCAGGCCCGGGGAGTCGGCGAGGCGCGCGATGCCGAAGTCGGTGAGCAGCGGGTGCATCTGCCCGCCGTTCTGCATCAGCAGGACGTTGGCCGGCTTCAGGTCGCGGTGCACGACGCCGTCGGCGTGGCTGGCGGCGAGCGCGTCGGCGACCTGCGCGGTGAGCAGGGCGGCGGCGACGGGTGTGAAGGGGCCGTTCTCGCGCAGGTAGCGGTGCAGGTCGGGGCCGTCGACGAGGTCCATGACCAGCGCCAGCAGATCGCCCTCGACGACCAGGTCGCGGACCCGGACGATGTTCGGGTGGGTCAGGCGCAGCAGCACCGAACGCTCGCGCAGGAAGCGCATCACGACATCGGGGTCGTTCGCGAGCTCCTCCTTGAGGACCTTGATCGCGACGGTCTCCCCGGGCTGACCGGCCACGGCCGCCTCGGCGCCCGCGGTCTCGCGCTGGCGCGCTCGCCAGACGGTGCCCGTGGCGCCGCGTCCGAGCGGCTCCTCGAGCAGGTACTTGCTGCCGACTGGCCGCACGTCACGCGCTCCCTGCTGCTTGCTTGCCTGTCCTGTCCGTGTTCCGACCCACTGTAGTGCCGCAGTGCGGACACCGGGCTGTCGTCGTGGTCCGAAGGAAAGACGCTCAGAGCGGTCTTCCTGGTTGCCGGGGCCGTACGTGACCGATCTCAACTGATCGTCGGTGACCCACTTGTCAGGCACTTTTGCGGGCAGAGCCGACCAATCAAGATCACTTGTCCCCGGGTGTGGGGCGCGTTGTCAGTGACAGGTGCGAGGATGCCTTCAGTACTGGCCGCTGTGCTCGTGTGGGGTGGGGGGGAAGCCCGCGCCCGTGCAGAAGGGACCGCTGACGGCGATGCAGATCCGGCTGACCGTCGTAGACCCGGCGGGCCCGCCCTTCCCCGCGCCGGGCTCCGCTCGCGCGGGGGGAGTTCAGGCGAGGGCCCGCACCGCGAGCTGCGACGTGCTGGTCACCGCGCCCGCCGGCACGGCGCTGGCCGCGGTGGCGTCCGCGCTGGCCGCGGCGGTCTCCGGGGAGGGCGCCGCGTCGGCCTCCTCCGCGGCGGCGGTCGTGCTCTACGCGGGCGTGGAGCGGCTCGACACCCAGCGCTGCACGCTCGGCGAGCCGCCGTTGATCGACGGCGCCGTGCTGTCCCTGGGCACCCCGGCCGACCCCGAACCGCATCCCGAGGTGGACGAAGCCCCGGCGCGTCTGCACGTGGTGGCCGGGCCCGACTCGGGCGGGGTCCATCTGCTGCACGGCGGCCAGGTCCGTGTGGGCCGCTCCGCCGACGCCGACGTGCCCCTCGACGACCCGGACGTCTCGCGCCTGCACTGCACGGTGACGCTCTCCCCCGAGGGCCGTGTCACGGTCGCCGACCTCGGCTCCACCAACGGCACCACCCTGGACGGCGCCCGGGTACAGGACCGTCCCGTCCGCCTCACCCCCGGCGCTCTGCTGCGCGTCGGCGAGTCGGCCCTGCGCCTGGCCCCGCCCGGCGGTCCGGGTCCACGGGCGGCGACCACTCCGGACGGCGAGGGCCATGTCCGGGTGCCCTGCGCCGGCACGGACCCGGCGGCGGGCGACGGCCCGTCCGGCGGAAGCCACGGCCCGGCCACGGGCGCGGCACACGCGCGGGCGGCGGGCGGCGGCGCGGGCGACCGGGAAGGCCCCTCCGGCCCGACCGGCCACGCCCACGGCACGGTCGACTGGAACGGCTCGTCGGAGGGCCGGGGCGGGCGGACGCGCGGCACCGGGGAATCCCACGCGACACCTCCGGTGGTGCCCGGCCAGGGCACGGCGCCGCGCATCGAGAGCCGGCGCGGCGGCGAGGCACGCGCGGGGGACCCCGCACGCCGGAACCCGCCCGGAGCGGCTGCTTCCGGTGGTGGGTCCGGAGCGGGTGAGGGTTCCTCTGCCACCCACGCCGGACGCTCGGGCCTCGGCTCGTTCACGGGGCCGTACGACGACGTCAGGGGACCGCACGGCGCGCCGGAGGACGCGGGCACCCCGCACCGCCCCGCCGCCTCCGCTCCCGACCCCGCCGCCCTGTCCGGCCCTTCGTCCCACCCTTCGTCCGGTTCCCCGGCCGCGTCCCCCTACGACGACGCGTCCGAAGCCGATCCGCGCGCGTCCTCCCGCCGTAAAGGCACCCCGCTGCGCGGCACCGACGTGCCCCCGGGCATGCGCAAACGCGGCGGTCTCTCCGCGTGGGCGCGCCGGCTGGCCGGCGGTCGCGGCGACACGCAGGACACGGACGCCCCCGGGACCCACGAGGACGAGGAGGCCGCAGCGCGGTCGTACCCGTCGGCCGCCGCGTCCCCCGCGCCGGAGACCTGGCCGGACCCGGCCGCGCTGCTGCTGACGGCGCTGGGCCCCGGCCCCCGGCTGTGGGAACGCGGCCCGGGGCACCCCGAGGCGCTCACCGTGCGGCTCGGCACCGCCGACCGGCCGGCGCCCGACGGCTCGGGCCTGCTGCCCGCCGTACCGGTGACGACGGGGCTGCGCGAGGTCGGCGCGCTCGGTCTGGCCGGGCCGCGCCCCCGGCTGTCCGGGCTGGCGCGCGCGGTGCTGGCCCAGCTCGCCGCGCTGCACTCCCCCGACACCCTGGAAATCGTCCTGATCAGCACGGACCGCGCGCGTTCCGAGGAGGAGCGGGTCGCCGAGTGGGCCTGGCTGGGCTGGCTGCCGCAGCTGCGCCCGGGGCACGGACAGGACTGCCGTCTCCTGCTCGCCTACGACCGCGACCAGGCCACGGCCCGCGCCGACGAACTGCTGCGCCGTCTGGAGGACCACCTGGCCGACAGCGCGGGCGGCCCGAGCGGTACGAGCGGCCAGAGCGGTACGGCACCGGTCCAGGTACCCGCGCCCCGCGGCGCCGGCCGCCGCCCCTCCTGGGCCGTGCCGGACGAGACCGACGAGGGCGGTTTCCCCGGCCCGTACACCGTCGTCGTCGTGGACGGCGATCCCGGCGGCGCGGACCTGCGCGAGGCGGTGGCCCGGCTGGCGGTGGCCGGACCGCGCGCCGGGATACACGTCGTCTGCCTGGCCGAGACGCCCGCCGCCTCCCCTTCCTCTCCGGTGACCGACACCTACGAAGCGGCCTGCGCGGCGGCGCCCACCTTCCGCGCGTGCGGAGCCGTCGCGCTGCTCAGCGGGGACGTGGCGACGGCGCTGCGGCTGCTGCGGGTCGCGCCGGCCGGGGCGGAGACGGAGCGGCCAGGACCGGTGGGACCCGGCACGGTCGGCGCGGTGGACGCGGTCTCCCTCGCCTGGGCCGAACGCTTCGCGCGCGCCCTCGCGCCACTGCGCCCGGACGGCGCGGGCGGCGGCGAGCGGCACACGCGGGTGTCGGCTCCGCTGCCCCAGTCGGCCCGGCTCCTGGACAAGCTGGGCCTCGCCCGGGCCACGCCCGCCTCACTGATGGCCCGCTGGGCGGACGCGGCCGACGACGCCGAGGCGCTCGGCGGACGGGCGTGGGCCGTGCTCGGCGCCGGGCCGCGCGGACCGGTCGGCGTGGACCTGGTCGCCGAGGGCCCGCACCTGCTGATCGAGGGCCCGACCGGCAGCGGGCGTACGGAGCTGCTGCGGGCTGTCGTGGCCTCGCTGGCCGCGGCCGAGCGGCCGGACCGGCTGGGCATCATCCTGCTGGACGGCCGTGACAGCGTCGGCAAGGGCGGCGGCGGTCACGGCGACGGCCTGCGGATCTGTACGGACGTACCGCATGTCACCACCCACCTCACCGCCAACGACCCGGTCCGCATGCGGGAGTTCGCGCAGTCACTGAGCGCCGAGCTGAAGCGGCGGTCCGAACTGCTGGGCCGTTGCGGCTTCGTGGAGTGGCACACGCAGCGCGCGGTGTCCGGCCGGATCGTCCCGCAGCGCACCCCGAACGCCCCGTCGCCGGGGGCCGGACCCGGCGGCTCCGGCGGCGGCGCCGCCGACATCGAGGCCCCGCCCAGCACCACGCTGCGGCTGCGCCCGGGAGCGGCCGCCCGGCAGCGGGCCGAGACGATACCCCCGCTGCCCCGTCTGGTGGTGGTCGTCGACGACCTGGACGCTCTCGTCTCCCCCGCCCTCGGCTCCCCGGGCCGGCCGGCCGCCGGCTCGGTCATGCGCGCGCTGGAGGCGGTGGCCCGCGAGGGCGAGCGGCTCGGCGTGCACCTGGTGGCCGCGGCGGGCCCCGGGGGCCGCACGGCGGAGTCGGAACCGGCCCGGCTGTCCACCGTTCGGATCACTCTGGACCCGCCGGGTTCCGGCACGGACGAACCGGCGCCGGGCCGCGGCCGGCTCAAGGGCGCGGACGGCCGCCTCACCCCCTTCCAGGGCGGCCGCGTCACGGGCCGCATCCCCCGTACGGCGACGCTGCGCCCCACGGTGGTCCCCCTGGAGTGGCAGCGCATGGGCGACCCCCCGGCCCGTCGCCCGGTACGGGAACTGGGCAACGGCCCGACGGACCTGGCCCTGCTGGCCAGCGCCCTGGAGCGAGCCGCGCGGCAGCTCAGCCCGTCCGGGGGCGCACCCGCCGGGGGCGCGTGAGGCCCGTCCGGGCCGAAGCCGGTCCGAGCGGGTCCGCAACGGGTGACCTGAACGGGTGACCGGGGGCGGTGGCCCCCGGTCGGCGCGCGCGTCGGGCCACACGCACCGCCCCCGCATCGAAATTCGCGCACCTCGCGATCACGACGCGGTCACGATCCCCCGCTTGACAGCACAGGCGCCCTTGCCGAGCCCAGGCACCCGGCGTAGACCAGTGCTCACGGGACAGCGCTCGAACGTTCACGAGTCGACGAGGACGAAGAACGGGGCAGTGATGCGCAGCACGAGCAACACCATCCGGACACGCAGGACCGTGAAGGCGGCCGCCACGCTCCTGGCGGGAGCGCTCGCGCTCTCGCTCACGGCGTGCGGCAGCGACGACGACAAGAGCGGCGGAAGCGAAAGCAGCACCGGAGCCAAGGAATCCGGCGGCACCCTCACCCTCCCCAAGCTCGACGGCACCACGCTCGAAGTGGCCGCCGTATGGACCGGCACCGAACAGGCGAACTTCAAGAAGGTCCTCGCCGAGTTCGAGAAACGCACCGGCGCGAAGATCACCTTCGTGCCCGCCCAGGACCCGATCATCAACTTCCTGGGCTCGAAGATCGCGGGCGGCTCACCGCCGGACGTCGCGATGCTGCCGCAGCCCGGCGCCATCAAGCAGGCCGCCGACAAGGGCTGGGCCAAACCGCTGGGCGTCGAGGCCCAGGCGGAGCTCGCGAAGAACTACTCGCAGGGCTGGCAGGACATCGGGAAGGTGGGCGACAAGCAGTACGGCGTCTACTACAAGGCCGCCAACAAGTCGCTGATCTGGTACAACGCCAAGGTCTTCGAGAACGCGGGCGCCACCGACCCCGCGACGTGGAAGGACCTGCTGACCACCGCGCAGACGGTGTACGACTCCGGCGTCACCCCGTTCTCCATCGGCGGCGCCGACGGCTGGACCCTCACCGACTGGTTCGAGAACGTCTACCTCTCCCAGGCGGGTCCGGAGAAGTACGACCAGCTCGCCCAGCACAAGATCAAGTGGACGGACCCCTCCGTGAAGGAGGCCCTGACCACCCTGGCCCAGATCTGGGGCAAGAAGGACTGGGTGGCGGGCGGCGCGAGCGGCGCGCTCCAGACCGAGTTCCCCGCCTCGGTGACCCAGACCTTCACCGGCGGCGAGCAGCCGAAGGCGGCCATGGTCTACGAGGGCGACTTCGTCCAGGTCAACATCGCCGACACCAAGTCGAAGGTCGGCACGGACGCCAAGGTGTTCCCGTTCCCGAAGGCCGGCGACACCGCGCCGGTGGTCTCCGGCGGTGACGCGGCCGTCATCCTGAAGGACTCCAAGGGCGCGCAGGCGCTGGCGACCTTCCTGGCCTCGCCGGACGCGGCGGAGATCCAGGCGAAGCTCGGCGGCTATCTCTCGCCGAACAAGAACGTCGATGTCTCCGTGTACCCGAACGAGGTCCAGCGCACGATCGCCAAGGCGCTGATCGCGGCCGGCGACGACTTCCGCTTCGACATGTCCGACCAGGCCCCGCAGGCCTTCGGCGGCACCCCCGGCAAGGGCGAGTGGAAGGACCTCCAGGACTTCCTGAAGAACCCGACGGACGTGGCCGGCATCCAGGCGAAACTGGAGTCGGACGCGGCAGCGGCGTACGGGAACTGACGCGGAGATGGCGACGCCCGCGGCGGCGGGGGCCCCCGGGGCCCCCGCCCCTCCTCGCCCGCGCAGGAGTGTGACCGGCACCCGAAGGACCGTGGCAGCGCTGTTCCTGCTGCCCGCCCTGGTGCTGCTCGGCGCGCTCGTGGTCTACCCGATCGGGTACTCGGTCGTGCGCAGTTTCTACGACCAGTCCGGCGACGGCTTCGCCGGCGTCGACAACTACAAGGCCCTCTTCACGGACGAGGGCATCCGTACCGCCCTGAAGAACAACGTGATCTGGGTGGTGTTCGCGCCGACCGTCGCGACCGCGCTCGGTCTCGTCTTCGCGGTACTGACCGAACGGGTGCGCTGGGGCACCGCGTTCAAGCTGGTCGTCTTCATGCCGATGGCGATCTCGATGCTCGCCGCCGGCATCATCTTCCGGCTGGTCTACGACCAGGACCCGGACAAGGGCGTCGCCAACGCGGTGTGGGTGGGCGTCCACGACACGTTCGCCGAGTCGTCGGCGTTCCCGAAGGCCCACCCGGGCCGCGACTCGCCGCTGCGACCGCAGGACGGCGGCTTCATCACCAAGGCCCCGGTCCGCACCGGCGTCCCGGTCGCCCTTCCGCTGGTCGGCGTCGCCCCCGACCAGATGCCCGGCGGCGCGGAGAAGGCCGTGCAGGCGCGGCCCGAGCAAGGGAAGATCACCGGTACCGCCTGGCAGGACTTCACCCGCGGCAAGGGCGTCGGCACCCTCGGCACGCCCGACCCGTCCGAACTGGGCTACGCCGGAATGAAGATCGAGGCGGTCAAGGACGGCAGGGTGGTGGCCTCGACGAAGGCGGCCGACGACGGCACCTTCACGCTTCCCGCCAAGGCCGACGGAGCCCGACTCCGTTTGCCCGCGGGCAACTTCAAGGAGGCGTACAACGGCCTGGACTGGCTCGGCCCGTCGCTGGTCACGCCGGCCATCATCGGCTCGTACATCTGGATGTGGGCGGGCTTCGCGATGGTGCTGATCGCGGCCGGCCTGGCGGGGATCCCGCGGGAGCTGCTCGAAGCGGCCCGGGTGGACGGCGCCAACGAGTGGCAGGTGTTCCGCAGAGTCACCGTCCCGCTGCTGGCGCCGGTCCTCGCGGTCGTCGCCGTCACCCTGATGATCAACGTGCTGAAGGTCTTCGACCTGGTCTTCATCATCGCCCCCGGTTCCTCGCAGGACGACGCGAACGTGCTCGCCCTGGAGCTGTACCGCAAGGGCTTCTCCGAGGACCAGCCCGGCATCGCCAGCGCCATCGCGGTGTTCCTGCTGCTGCTGGTGATCCCGGTGATGTGGTTCAACGTGCGTCGGCTCAGGCGGGAGGTGCGGCGGTGACGGGGACGACGGAGACGACGAGGGCGACGGGGCCGACGGGGCCGACAGGGGCGACGGGGCCGACAGGGGCGAGGAAGCGGCTCGAGTGGGTCCTGGAGAAGCTCAACGGCGGGCTGGTGCGCGCCTTCCTGGTCGTCGTCGGCCTGTTCTGGCTGGTGCCGACCATCGGGCTGCTCATCTCCTCGCTGCGCTCCCCGGAGGACATGAGCGCCGACGGCTGGTGGACGGTGTTCAGCGAACCCTCCCAACTCACCTTCGACAGCTACCGGAAGCTGCTGGAGAACGGCGACATCACCGGCTCCCTGGTCAACACCGTGCTGATCACGGTGCCGGCGACGGTCCTGGTCGTCGTCATCGGCGCGCTCGCGGGCTACGCGTTCGCGTGGATGGAGTTCCCGGGCCGGGACTGGTGGTTCCTGGGCGTCGTGGGGCTGCTGGTCGTGCCCGTGCAGGTGGCGCTCATCCCGATCGCCGAACTGTTCGGCAAAGTCGGCCTGTTCGGGAACATCCTGGGCGTGATCCTGTTCCACGTCGGGTTCGGACTGCCCTTCTCGGTGTTCCTGCTGCGGAACTTCTTCGCGGAGATCCCGCGCGAGCTGCTGGAGGCGGCCCGTCTCGACGGAGCCGGTGAACTGCGGCTGTTCGCCCGTGTCGTGATGCCGCTGGGCGCCCCCGCGATCGCGTCCCTGGGCATCTTCCAGTTCCTGTGGGTGTGGAACGACATGCTGGTCGCGCTGGTGTTCACCAACGCCGACAGCCAGCCGATCACGGTCGCCCTCCAGACACAGGTACGGCAGTTCGGCAACAACATCGACGTGCTCGCGCCCGGCGCGTTCATCTCGATGGTGATCCCGCTGGCCGTGTTCTTCGCGTTCCAGCGGCAGTTCGTGTCCGGCGTGATGGCGGGCGCGGTCAAGTAGCCGAGCGTGCGGTCGTCGGGCGGCTGGTCAAGTGGCCGGTGGAGCAGGGGCGGGCCGGGTCATCGGCCCGCCCCTTTCCGTTCACCCGCAATCCCCCGTATGCCGTACGAACCGTAACCAATTCACTCCATCGGCCGTTCCCGGGCAAGGCCCTGTCTTCCGTCCGCGCCGACCCATGGATGTGCCTTGCCCAGGTTCAGTGTCATCGTCCCCGCGTACAAGGTTCAGGCGTACCTGCACGAGTGCCTCGAATCGGTGCTGTCCCAGTCGTTCGCCGATCTCGAGCTGATCGTCGTCGACGACCGTTCGCCGGACGCCTGCGGCGAGATCATCGACGAGTTCGCGGCCCGTGACACGCGCGTGCGCGCCGTGCACCTCCCGGAGAACGTCGGCCTGGGGCAGGCCCGCAATGCCGGGCTGGAGCGGGCGACCGGCGACTACCTGCTGTTCCTGGACTCCGACGACACGCTCACCCCGGACGCCCTGCGCGCGATCGCCGACCGGTTGCGGGAGACGGACGAGCCGGACGTCCTGGTCTACGACTACGCGAGCACGTACTGGTCGGGCGAGACCGTCCGCAACCAGTTCGCGGCGCAGCTCTCCGAGGAGGGCACCGCGCCCTTCCGGCTCGAGGACCGCCCGGGGCTGCTCAGGGTGCTGATGGTGGCCTGGAACAAGGCCTACCGGCGGGAGTTCGTCGAGGGCGTGGGCCTGACGTTCCCGTCCGGCTACTACGAGGACACCCCGTGGACGTACCCGGCGCTGATGGCCGCGGAGTCGCTCGCGACGCTCGACCGGGTCTGCGTGCACTACCGCCAGCGCCGCCGGGGCAACATCCTGTCCACCACCAGCCGGGGCCACTTCGACGTCTTCGAGCAGTACGACCGGGTCTTCGCGTTCGTCGAGCAGCGGCCCGAACTCGCCCACTGGCGACCGGTGTTGTTCCGCCGCATGGTCGACCACCTCTCGACGGTCTTCACCAAGCGCGACCGGCTCCCGCGCGGTTCGCGCGCCGAGTTCCTGCGCAGGGCCCGCGCGCACTACCGCCGCTACCGCACCCCGGGCGTCCCGGTCCCGTTGCGCTCCCGGCTGCGCCACACGCTGGTCCACTTCGGCGTGCACCGCACCTACCGGGTGCTCCAGGCGTCCATGACCGTGCGCCGGCGCACCCACAAGGCCGTCTCGAAACTCGCCCGCGGGCTGCGGGCGGCCGTCCTCCAGGCCCACTACCGCGTCCAGTTGAAGCTGCCGCTGCGCGCCGACCGGGCCGTGTTCGCCGCGTACTGGGGCCGCGGGCACAGCTGCAACCCGGGGGCGCTGGAGGCCGCGTTCCGTACCTTCGCGCCGCAGGTGCGCACGGCGTGGATCGCCCGCCCCGAGCACCAGGCGTCCGTCCCGCCGGGCCCCCGCCAGGTGCGTCCCGGGACGGCCGCCTACTGGACGGCGCTGGCCCGCTCCAAGTACCTGGTGAACAACGTCAACTTCGACCGGCGGCTGGTCAAGCGCCCCGGCCAGGTCTTCGTGCAGACCCAGCACGGCACGCCCCTCAAGCACATGGGCCTCGACCTCCAGGAGCGCCCGGCGGCCGCCCGCGGCATGGACTTCGCCGAGCTGCTGAGAGGCGTCGACAAATGGGACTACGTCCTGTCGGCCAACCGCCACACCACCCTCACCTGGGAGCGCGTCTACCCGGGGCGGTACGAGACCCTCGAGTACGGCTATCCCCGCAACGACGTCTTCCAGCGGGCGACCCCGGCGGACGTGGCCCGGCTGCGCGAGTCCCTCGGCATCCCCCGCGACACGGTCGCCGTCCTCTACGCGCCCACCCACCGCGACTACCGCCGCGTCCAGCGCTCCCCCCTCGACCTGGAGCGGGTCCTGCGCCGGCTGGGGCCCCGCTTCGTGATCCTGGCCCGGTCCCACTACTGGCAGGAGGCGCCGGCCGGCCGGCCGGTGCCCGGCGTCATCGACGTCACCGACCACCCGAGCGTGGAGTCCCTCTGCCTGGCCTCGGACGCCCTGGTCACCGACTACTCGTCCCTCATGTTCGACTACGCCGGCCTGGACCGCCCGATCGTGATCCACGCCGACGACCGGGAGGCCTACGAGGCGGCCCGCGGCACCTACTTCGACCTGCGCGCCTGCCCGCCGGGCGCACTCGCCCGCAGCGAGGACGAACTGGTCGGCATCTTCGCGACCGGTCACTGGCGCGGCTCCCGTTCCACCCAGCTGCGGGCCGCGTTCCGCGAGCGGTTCTGCCCGTACGACGACGGCCGCGCCGCCGAGCGCGTCGTGCGGCGGGTGGTGCTGGGCGAGACGCTGCTGCCCCCGGTCGTGCCGCTCGCCCAGCGCCGTCCGGTGCCGTCGGCCGCCGCCTCGGCGACGATGCCCGCGGGGCGCCCGGCGCTCGCCCATGTGCCACCGCCCGCCGGCCCGGCCCTCCCCGTCACCGACCGACGCTGAACCCCGCCCGCCCTCAGGGGAGTTGCCATGCCCTCCGGCCCGTCACGGCCCACCCCGACCCGGCCGTCCAGCCGGCGGCCCGCCGGGCGGCCCGGCCGTACCGCCTGAAGAACGCCGCCGAGACCGACCGCCACGGCCCCCGCCCCAGTCCGACCGCCGCAGACCGACCGCCACGGCCCGACAGCCGCAGACGATCCGCCACAGAGGTCCGCCGCAGACCCTCCGCCGGGGACCGTCCGCCGCAACGACAGAGAAAGAGCAGCATGCCCCGCTTCAGCATCATCGTCCCGTCCCATGGGGTCGCGGGCCGGTTGTCCCTGGCGCTGGACTCCGTCCTGGCCCAGTCCTTCGGCGACTTCGAGCTGATCCCGGTCAGCGACGCGCCCGGCACCCCGGCCGCGGCCCTCGCCGCCGGGTACGCGCGGCGGGACTCCCGGGTGGCCCCGGTGCACTCGCCACCGTCCGCCGGGCTGAGCGGGGCGCGCAACACCGGGATGCGGGCGGCGACCGGCGCGTATCTGCTGTTCCTCGACGGCGACGACGTCCTCGCCCCGGGCGCCCTGGCGACGCTGGACGCCCGGCTGACCGAGACCGGCGACGTCGACGTGCTGTACACCGAGCACGAGCGCACCCCGTGGTGGGACGGCGAGCCGGCCAACCCGGCCGCCCCGCTGCTGGCGGGGACACCGAAGGGCGCCTTCTCCCCCGCCGAGGCCCCGCACGTCACCGGCGTGCGGCTGCCCGCGTGGGGCACGGTCTACCGGCGCTCCTTCGTCGCCGAGCACCGGCTCGACTTCCCCGACGGGCACTTCACGGACGTCGGCTTCGGCGGCCTGGTCACCGTGCACGCCGAGCGGATCGCGGTGCTGCGCTCGGTCGTCGTACGGCATCTGCTGCGGCGGCAGGGCAACCGGCTGAACCTGCCGGGCGCGCACCATCCTGAGCTTCTCGACCGGACCGAGGCGGTGCTGACCCGGGCTGCCGAATGCGGGCTGTCCGGCGAACGGTCGGGCGCCCTCTTCGAACAGCTCTTCGCGGCCGTCCTGAAGACGGCCGCGGATCCGGCCCGGCTGACCGGGCGCCGCCGCCGGGCCTTCTTCCGCCGCGCGGGCCGGCTGTACCGGCGTCACCGCCCGGCCGGCTTCCGCGGGCCGGGCGGCAGCCTGGGGGTGCAGCACCGGCTGCTGGCGGCGGGGGCGTACACCGCGTTCCGCGCGCTGCGCGGCGCCAACCGGAAGGCCGCGGGCGCGCTCGAGCGCCTCCCGCGTCCCCAGGGTCTGCGCACCCGCCTGTTCTACCGGCGCCGGCTGCGCCGCCCTATCGACCCGAACCTGGCGGTGTACTGCGCCTACTGGGGGCGCGGCTACGCGTGCAGCCCGGCCGCGATCCACGCCAAGGCCGCCGAACTCGCCCCGCACATCCGCTCGGTGTTCCTCGTCGAGGCGGGCCAGGCGCACGCGATGCCGGCCGGCGTCGACCACGCCGTCATCGGCAGCCGCCGCTGCTGGGAGGTCCTGGCCCGCGCCAAGTACCTCGTCAACAACGCCAACTTCGCGGAGGGCGTGGTCAAGCGCGAGGGCAGTGTGCATGTGCAGACCCAGCACGGCACCCCGCTCAAGAAGATGGGCGTCGACCAGTCGACGTACCCGGTCGTCGCCGCCGCGACCGGCTCCTTCACCAAGCTGCTGGGCCGCGTGGACCGCTGGGACTACAACCTCTCCTCCAACACCCACTCCACCCAGATGTGGGAGCGCGCCTTCCCTGGCTCCTACGAGCAGCTGGAGTACGGCTATCCGCGCAACGACGTCTTCTACACGGCGACCGCGGCCGACGTGGCCCGGGTCCGGCGGGAGCTCGGGGTGCCGGAGGGCAGCACGGCCGTCCTGTACGCGCCCACCCACCGCGACTACCGCACCGGCTTCGAGCCGGGCCTGGACCTGGAGGCCTTCTGCGAGGCGGCCGGCGAGGACGTGGTCGTGCTGCTGCGGGCGCACTACTTCTACGACGGGGGCGGCCGGCGCGGCACCGGCCGGGTCATCGACGTCACCGGTCACCGCTCCTCCGAGGAGGTCTGTCTGGCCGCCGACGCGCTGGTCACCGACTACTCGTCGATCATGTTCGACTACGCCAACCTGGACCGCCCGATCGTCGTGTACGCCGACGACTGGGACGTCTACCGGGAGACCCGCGGCGTCTACTTCGACCTGCTGGAGTCCCCGCCCGGGCCGGTCGCCGGCACGCCCGAGGAGCTGGCCCGGTTGTTCCGCGACGGCTCGTACGCGGACGCCGGGGCCGCCGCCCGCCGGGCCGCGTTCCGGTCCCGTTTCTGCCAGTTCGACGACGGCCGGGCCGCCGAGCGCGTGGTGCGCCGGGTGCTGCTCGGCGAGCCGCCGGAGGCGATCGAGCCCGTGCGGCCGCTCGCCGAGCGCGTCCCGGCCCCCGCCGCCTCCACCCTCGTAAGGAGCTGACCTCCGCAGTGCCCCGCTTCAGCATCATCGTCCCCTGCTTCAAGGTGCAGGGCTTCCTGCGCGAGTGTCTCGACTCGGTCCTGGAGCAGTCGTACCGGGACATCGAGGTGATCGCCGTCGACGACCGCTCGCCCGACGGCTGCGGTGCGATCCTCGACGAGTACGCGGCCCGCGACGACCGTGTCCGGGTCCTGCACCTGCCGGAGAACGCGGGCCTCGGCCGCGCCCGCAACGCCGGTATGCCGCTCGCGGGCGGCGACTACCTGTTCTTCCTCGACAGCGACGACGCCCTCACTCCGGGCGCGCTGCGCGCGATGGCCGACCGGCTCGACGAGACCGGCGACCCGGACGTGCTGGTCTTCGACTACGCGCGCACCTACTGGTGGGGCGGCACCCGCAGGAACGCCCTGGCCCACATCCTCGCGGAGGCGGGTGACGGCACCTTCACGGCCGTCGAACGCCCGGAGATCCTCGACCTGTTGATGGTCGTGTGGAACAAGGTCCACCGGCGGGAGTTCGTCGAGCGGAACGGCTTCTCCTTCCCGCCCGGCTACTACGAGGACACCCCCTGGACGTTCCCGGTCATGCTCAGCGCGGAGCGGATCGCCACGCTGGACCGGATCTGCCTGAACTACCGCCAGCGGAGGCAGGGCAACATCCTGTCCACCACCAGCCGTAAGCACTTCGACATCCACGACCAGTACGAGCGGGTCTTCGCCTTCGTCGACTCCCGCCCCGCACTGGCCGGCTGGCGGCCGTATCTGCACCGCAAGATGGGCGAGCACTGTCTCGACATCCTCGCCAAGCCGGACCGGCTGCCGCCGTCGGACAAGCACGAGTTCTTCCGCCGTACGGCCGAGCTGTTCGCCCGCCACAAACCGGCCGGTGAGCCGGTGCCCGCCGAACTCCGCCTGCTGGAAGGCGGTTACGCGGCCTATCGGATCAAGCGGAAGGCCGGGCAGACGGGCCGGGAGTTCGCCCGGCGCGGCGGGCAGGCGGGCCGGGCGGCCGCCGGGCGGCTGCGCCGGGGGCCGAACGCCCTGCGCCGGCTTCGTCCGTTGGACCCGCACCTCGTCCTGTACTCCGCGTTCTCCCACCGGGGCGTCCTCGGCGATCCCGGAGCCGTCTACGAGAAGGCGCGGGAGATCGCACCGCAACTGCGCGGGGTGTGGGTGGTGCGCGACGAGGAGACGGCCGAGCGGCTCCCGGCGGGCGTGGAGCACGTACTGCTCGACTCACCCGCCTACCGCCGGGCCGGCGCGCGGGCCGGCTTCCTCGTCAACAACGTCAACTGGCCCGGCACCCTGGCCAAACGGCCGGGCAGCGTCCACATCCACACCCACCAGGGCACCCCGCTGAAGTACATGGCGGCCGACCTGCTCCGGCGGCCCGGCGCCCGGTACGGCGTGGACGTGCCGCAGATGCTGCGCCGCGCCGACCGCTGGGACTACAGCCTGGTCGCCAACCAGCACTCCGAGCTGGTGTGGGAGCGGGCGTACCCGTGCCACTTCACCTCGGTGCGGACCGGGAGCCCGCGCAACGACGTGCTGGTGAACGCCGACGCGCAGGCGGGTCTCGCGGTCCGCGCGCGGCTCGGGATCCCGCCCGGTCACACGGTCGTGCTGTACGCGCCGACCCGCCGCGAGTACGTGCGCGGCGGGCACGTCGACCGGCTCGACCTGGCCCGGCTCGCCGCCGACCTGGGCGAAGGGCACACCCTCGTCGTACGGCTGCACCCGTCGCTGGCGACCGGTCCGGCGCGCGGGACGGGCCTGGCCGACCTGCACCGGCGCGGGGTGCTGGTGGACGCGACCGACGAGCCGCGCGTCGAGGACGTCATGCTCGCCTCCGACGTCCTGGTCACCGACTACTCGGCCCTGATGTTCGACTACGCCAACCTGGACCGGCCGATCGTCGTCCACGCCGACGACTGGGCCGCGTACACGGCGAGCCGGGGCGCCTACTTCGACATCACCGCCGACGCGCCCGGCCAGGTCTCGCGCAGCTACCGGGAGCTGGCCCGGCTGCTGGCCTCCGGCAGCTGGCGCGACGAGGAGTCGGCACGGCTGCGGGCGGGCTTCCGGGAGCGGTTCTGCGCCTACGACGACGGGCGGGCCGCCGAGCGGGTCGTCCGGCGGCTGCTGCTGGGCGAGGAGCTCCCCGAAGGGGCCGCCGTCCCGAAGGTGCCCGGCCAGGCCGGGGCCCGCGATCTGCTCGCGTCGACGTGACACCTCCCCCGCGGCCGCGCACCTGGGTGCTGGTCCTGGCCGCCGTCTTCGCGCTGCTCCAGCTCGCGAACGTGACCGGCCGGGACACCCCGGACAGCAAGAACTACCTGTCGTACGCGCTGAGTCTGCGCGGTGAGGGCAAGCGCGAGGCGGCGGCCGTGACCATCGCCTACGTCTGCGCGGGCGAGGCCTCGATCGCGGCCCGCCGGCAGAGCGTGGACGTGCTCCGCTTCGACGCTCCCGACCCGGGCCGCCGGGTCACCGCCGAGTGCGGCGAGCGGGAGTGGCGCGCCGTCGACGCGCGGCTGCGGGCGGGGCAGACCGGCGGGCACACCGTGCCGTTCATGCCGGAGCGGTTCATGCGCATCTTCGAGGCGCGGCCCGGCTACCCGGTGTTCCTGCTGCCGTTCCTCACCCTGTTCGGCGTGACCTGGGGTGTGTGGCTGGCGGGTGTCGCGGTGACGGCGGCGGGCGGGGTGCTGGTGTTCCTGATCCTGCGCACCCGGCGCGCGCCGGCCTGTGCCTGTCTGACCGGGCAGGCCCTGTACTACGTGCTGCCGTGCGGGACGACCGCCATGCGCCCCATGACCGAGGGCCTGATGCTGGCGCTGACGCTGGCGGCGGTGTGGGGGTGCGCGCTGGCACTGGACGACGAGGTGCGGGCGGGGGCGTGGCTGGTCGGCGGTTCGCTGGCCGCCCTGTTCACCGTCAAGCACTCGCAGGCGCTGTTCCTCGGGCTGTGTCTGGCGGGCGCGGGCGCGCTGATCGCCGTACGGCGCCGGCGGCGCGGGCGGCCGCCGGGGCGGGGGGTGGTCGTGGTGGCCGTCGTGGGTGGTTTCGGGGTGCTGGGGACGCTGGTACTGGCGAGGCTGCTGCACTATCCGTCGGAGTCGGAGAGTCTCCAGGATCTGCTGACCCACCACTTCGACCGGCCGGACCGCGCGCAGGTGTGGCCGGAGTTCCTGCGTCTGCAGGGGAACTTCTGGGTGGAGTGGCTGCGGCGGCAGCTGTGGGAACCGCTGTTCGTGGCCGCGCTGGCGGCCGGGGCGTGGGGGGTGGCGCGGGGGCGGCGGCGGGCGTTCGGCGTCTTCGTGCTCGGCGCCGCCTGCACCGGGGTCCTCACCCAGGCCGGACACCCGGACATCGGCATCTGGGGCGACCGGTTGATCGTGCTGGCGTGGCTGCTGCCGGTGCTGGGGGTGCCGCTGCTGCTGGAGCCCGTGCTGCGGGGGCGGGTGGCCCTCCCGGCCCAGGAAGGCTCCGATCGGGCTCACTCCTTGAGGTGACTTTCGGCAAGGGCGTTGACCGGGCGGGAAGATACGGCCAATGCCCCTCTTTGCCCAGCTCGGACCCCGGTGCGGCGCGCTGTCGCGTTCCCTGCCCGGTTCCCTGTTCGACTCCCTCCCCGGCGCGGCCCGGTCCGGTGCGGACCGATGCGGCCCGGACCGATGCAGCGGGGCCCTCCCCGGTGCGGCCGGATGTGGTGCGGCCGGATGTGGTGCCGTCCGGTCCGGTGCCGTCCTTTGAGCACCGGTGTCCAGACCCGGCGGCCCACGCTCGGCGCGACGGCGCTGCACGGCGGTCGGGGGTGGCGGCCGACCCCGTACCAGGCCCTCGGGTTCCTGTTCTGGCTGCTGATGTCGCTGGCGTACTGGCGGGTGCCGCAGTGCTGCGACGCCGGCCAGCACGCGGCGGTCGTCGAACGCCTGAAGGACCGTCTGCTGAACCCGCGGCACCCGATGGGCGACCTGCCGGGCGCGGGCAGCCCCTACTACTCGCCGTACGCGGTGGCGGAGGGCGCGTTCGCCCGGGTGAGCGGGCTGACGGGCTGGGCGGTGTTGCGGGTCGCCGGCCCGGTGAACCTGCTGGTGCTGCTGACCGGCATCGGCCGCTTCACGCGCGTGCTGACGCCGAGGCCGTGGGCGCCGGTGCTCGCGCTGGCGGCGATGACACTGCTGTGGGGCACGGAGCGGGCCTGGTGGAGCGGCTACCTGGGCCTGATGTCGATGACCGGCAACCTCGGCTACCCGTCCACCTTCGCCATCGGGCTCACCTTCTGGGCGTGGGCTCTGGCGGGCACGCGCGCGCGTGACGCGCGCCGGGTGCGCTACGTGGGTCCGAGCGGGCTGCGCGGCTACTCGGGGTACGTGACCCTGGGCGCGCTGTACGGGGTGATCCTGCTGGTGCATCCGATCACGGCGATCGCGGCGGTGGCCGGGGGCGCGGCCTTCGTCGTGGGGTGGCAGCGCGGGTGGCGGGCCGCGGTGGCCGCCCGGTGGGCGGCGGCGGGGGCCGTGGCGCTGCTGGTGGCGGCTCTCTGGCCGTACTTCGACGTGTTCGGGCTGGTCGGGGACGGCAGCGTGGACGCGATGCACCGGCGGCTGTACGACGATCTGCCGGGCCACTTCTGGCTGGCGCTGCTGGGAGTGCCGGCGCTGTGGGCGCGGGGCCGCCGCTCGGTGCGCGACCCGCTGGTGCTGATGTTCGCCCTGGAGTGCCTGGTGGTGGCGTACGGCTTCGTCAGCGGCCACTACACGTGTGGGCGGATCCTCGGGCTCACCCTGGTGCCGCTCCAGTTCGCGCTGGCCGTGGAACTGGCGGCGCCCCGGCCCTGGCGGGTGGGGCGGCGGGTGCTGGGCGCGGTCGCGGCGGGCGCGGCCTGCCTCGGTTTCCTCACGGTGCAGGCGGGGGCGGTCGTGCCGCGCGCACTGGACCCGGTCGGCTTCGAGCCGCCGCCGCGCTGGCCCGCGTACGACTGGGCCGCGCGGCACATCGGGCCCGGCGAGGTGGTGGTCACCGACGGGTACTACGCCGTCCACACGATCGCCGGGTACGGGCCGAACCTGGCCGCGCCGGCCTGGCCGGACGCGGCCCTGGACGAACGGGAGCGGCTACGGCGGCTCGACGACGTCCGCACCTACCTCTCCCCCGGGTCGACCCGCGCCGAGCGGGTGGGGATCGCCCACCGCTACCGCATCCGCTGGCTGCTGCTGACGCGCTGGCACCCGGTGCCCGAGGAGGCCGTGGTGGTGGCGTGGAGCAGGCGGACGGGGGAGGTGCTGGCACGGGTCGGGAACCGCTGAACCGCCCGGAAGCGGTCGGCGACTACTCGATGACGAGGTCGACCTCGATGTTGCCGCGGGTGGCGTTGGAGTAGGGGCAGACCTGGTGGGCGGTCTCGACCAGCTTGCGGCCGGTCGCCTCGTCCAGGCCTTCGGGCAGCTCGACGCGCAGCGTCACCTTGAGGCCGAAGCCCTCGCCCTGCTTGCCTATGCCGACCTCGGCGGTCACGGCGGCGTCGGTGACGTCGACCTTCGCCTGGCGTCCGACGAGACCGAGGGCGCTGCCGAAGCAGGCCGCGTAGCCGGCGGCGAAGAGCTGCTCGGGGTTGGTGCCCTGACCGTTGCCGCCCAGCTCCACCGGCGGGGCCAGCTGGAGGTCGATCCTGCCGTCGGAGGAGACGGCGCGACCGTCGCGGCCGTGGGTGGCGGTGGCGACTGCGGTGTAGAGCGCGTCCATGGATGAACCATCCCTCTCGGAAGTCGTGTCGGGGGGTGGCCGGCCCTCGCGCTGTTCGCGTCCGGACCGCCTCACGGAGATAAGTAGAGCACACAATTAAGTTGTGCACAACTAAATGGCTCGCTGGAGCTACCCTGGAGGCATGACCGCGACGCCCACACCCGCAGCGCAGGAGAACGCCGAGGAGAACTGGCTCCGCCTGGACAGCCAGATCTGCTTCTCCCTGCACGCCGCCTCGCGCGCCTTCAACGGCGTGTACCGCGTGATCCTCAAGGAACTCGGGCTGACCTACCCGCAGTACCTGGTGCTGCTGGTCCTGTGGGAGCACGGCGAACTGCCCGTCAAGAAGCTCGGCGAGCACCTGCGCCTCGACTCCGGCACGCTGTCCCCGCTGCTCAAGCGGCTGGAGTCGGCCGGCCTGGTGCGCAGGGAGCGCAGTGCGCGCGACGAGCGCTCGGTGGAGATCCGGCTCACCGAGGAGGGCACGGCCCTGCGCGAGCGGGCGCTGTTGGTGCCGCGCCGGATCGTTTCGGCGACCGGGTTCGACCTGGACGAGATCCGGGACCTGCGCGAGCACCTCGACCAGCTCACCTCGGCCCTCGACGCGGCGGCCCTGGAGGAGGAGCCGGAGCGCGGCTGACCGGCCGGTCCCCACGGGCGCGATACCGGCGCCGGTGACAGACCGTTCGCGTCATCGGCAGGCAGTTCGCGTCATCGGCAGGCAGTTCGGCGCCGATGGGCGTCCGGCCAAGTCGCGCCGGACTCACGATCCGCGCGTGCCGGAACGCAGCCTTCTCCCCGCCCTCCCCGCACCCCCTCACCGCCCCCGCCCTCACCGCTCCCGCCCTCGGCCGGCTGCCGCGCGCCGAGCCGGCGGAGCGGGTCCGCCGGCTCCCCCGCCGACCCGGGTCAGGCGTTGTTCAGATACGCCAGCACCGCCAGCACCCGACGGTGGCCGCTGTCGCTCGGGGGGAGGCTCAGCTTCAGGAACACGTTGCCGATGTGCTTGCTGACGGACCGTTCGGTGATGACGAGGGTGTCGGCGATGGTGGCGTTGTCGCGGCCCTCGGCCATGAGCTTCAGCACCTCGCGCTCGCGCGGGGTGAGCGAGTCCAGCGGTGAGTCGCGGCGGCGGGACATCAGCTCCGTGACGACCTCGGGGTCGAGAGCCGTACCGCCGGAGGCGACCCGCTCCAGGGCGTCGAGGAACTCGTCCACCCGGCCGACGCGGTCCTTCAGCAGATAGCCGACCCCGCTCGCGCCCCCGCCCAGCAGTTCGGCGGCGTAGGACTCCTCGACGTACTGGGAGAGCACCAGCACCGGCAGGCCCGGAATCCTCTCGCGAGCCTCCAGCGCCGCCCGCAGCCCCTCGTCACGGAAGCCCGGCGGCATCCGTACGTCGAGCACCGCCACGTCAGGCCGGTGCCGCAGGAGCGCCGGCAGGACCTCGGGGCCGGAGCCGACGACGGCCACGACCTCGTGCCCGGCCGATGTCAGGAGCAGGACCAGGCCCTCCCTGAGCAGGGCGTTGTCCTCGGCCATCACGATTCTCATGCCACCTCGGCTCCCGTCACGGCGTCCGCGCCCCTTACAGCGCCTTGATCGCCTCGGTGGTCGCACGAGCCAGCGCGCCCAGGTAGCCCTTGGGCAGCTTCGGGCTGCGGATCACCACCGAACGCCAGTAAAGCGGACCCGAGATCAGGTCGAGCGCCAGCTCCTCGTCCAGCCCCGCGCGGACCTCGCCGCGCCGCTGCGCCGCCGCCACGATCTTCAGGGCGACCTCCTCCTGACCCTGCTTCAGCGCCTTCTGCAGGGCCTCGGCGATCTCCGGGTTGCGGGCCGCCTCCGCCTGGAGGTCGGGGATGATCTGCGAGGCCACCGGATGCCGCAGGGCCCGGGAGCTCACCTCGTAGAGCATGCGCAGGTCGCCCTCCAGGCTGCCCGTCTCCGGGGCCGGCAGGCCCTGCACGGCTATCACCGAGACGATGTCGAGGACCAGGTGCAGCTTGGAGCGCCAGCGCCGGTACACCGCGGTCTTGCCCACCCCGGCCCGCCGGGCGATCCCCTCGATGGACATCCGCGCGTAGCCGACGGTCGCGAGCTCCTCGAACACGGCGGCCCGGATGGCCTCCGTCACGTCCTCGCGGAGCACGGCCGCGCCCGCGGGGGCCCGGCGGCGCGGGCGCACCTGGGGTCCATCGGCGTTCGTCGCGTTCGTCGTCATGCGGACCAGCATAGGGCGTTACGACGAAACGGTTGCGTTGCGACGATGAATCGGCCTACTCTCACGTTGCGACGATACGGTCCCGTCCCGACGTAAGAAAACGTAAAGAAAAGCGTAAGGAAACGTCGAGCGGCCACGGAAACGCCGCCGCCCGCACCTTCCCCCGAGCGAAAGCAGCGGATGTGAGTCAGGTCCTCCACACACCGCCCCAGACACAGGCCGCCCCCCACGGCGACCTCGCGGCTCTGGCCGCCCGTCACGGCCTCACGGTCAGCGGTGCCCGCCCGTCCCTGCCCGAGTACATTCGCCAGCTCTGGGCGCGCCGCCACTTCATCACCGCGTTCGCCACCGCCAAGCTCACCGCCCAGTACAGCCAGGCGAAGCTGGGCCAGGTCTGGCAGGTGATGACCCCCCTGCTGAACGCGGCGGTCTACTACTTCATCTTCGGTGTCCTGCTGGAGACCAAGAAGGGCGTGGCGGACTTCATCCCGTTCCTGGTCACGGGCGTGTTCGTCTGGACGTTCACGCAGAGCTCGATCATGGCGGGCACCCGGGCCATCGGCGGCAGCATCGGACTGGTGCGGGCCCTGCACTTCCCCCGGGCCGCCCTGCCGATCTCGTTCTGCCTCCAGCAACTCCAGCAGCTGCTGTTCTCGATGGCCGCCCTGCTGATCATCCTGTTCGCCGTGGGCGTGCCGCCGGCGCTGTCCTGGGTCCTCGTCATCCCGGCCCTGACACTCCAGTTCGTCTTCAACGCCGGCGTCTCGATGATCCTGGCCCGGCTCGGCGCGAACACCCCGGACATCTCCCAGCTGATGCCGTTCATCCTGCGCACCTGGATGTACATCTCGGGCGTGATGTGGAGCATCGACAACCTGCTCGAGAAGCACCAGGGCATGCCGACCTGGGTCGCCGACCTGCTGCGGGCCAACCCCGCCGCCGTCTACATCGACCTGATGCGCTTCGCGCTGATCGACAGCTTCCACGCGAGCCAGCTGCCGCCCCACGTGTGGCTGGTCGCGACCGGCTGGGCGCTGCTCGCCGGCGTCGGCGGCTTCATCTACTTCTGGAAGGCTGAGGAGACGTACGGCCGTGGCTGAGAACGCAACGCGCACCGCACCCACCGCGCCCACCGAGCCCGTCGACGAGCGGGCCCCCACCGTCATCGCGGACGGCGTCGACATCGTCTACCGGATCAACGGCACCGGCAGCGGCCGGGGCAGCGCGACGGCGGCCCTCAACCGCATCATGCGCCCCCGGCAGGCCCAGAAGGCCGCCGGCATGCGCACGGTGCACGCCGTCAAGAACGTCACCTTCGTCGCGTACAAGGGCGAGGCGATCGGCCTCATCGGCACCAACGGCTCCGGCAAGTCGACCCTGCTCAAGGGGATCGCGGGCCTCCAGCCGGTGGAGAACGGCAAGATCTACACCGACGGCCAGCCCTCCCTCCTCGGCGTCAACGCGGCCCTGATGGGCGATCTGACCGGCGAACGCAACGTCTACCTGGGCGGGCTCGCCATGGGGATGACGCGCGAGCAGATCAAGGAGCGCTACCAGGAGATCGTCGACTTCTCCGGCATCAACGAGAAGGGCGACTTCATCTCCCTGCCGATGCGCACCTACTCCTCCGGCATGGGCTCCCGGCTGCGCTTCTCCATCGCCGCCGCCAAGGACCACGACGTACTCCTCATCGACGAGGCGCTGTCGACCGGCGACGCCCGGTGCTTACGAGTGCGTCCGCAGCAGCGTACGCATCGTGCGCATGGCCACCGACAGGTTGGCCAGGTCGAACGTCTCCGAGCTCTGGATCTCCTCCAGCGTGGTGCGCGCCCGGCCCAGGATCGCCGCGTTCTTCTCGTCCCAGGCCTTGAAGCGCTGCTCGGGCGTCGAGGTGCCGTTGCCGACGGCCAGCACGTCCGCCGTCAGCGCCGCGTGGGCCGCGTACAGGTCCTCGCGGATGGAGGCGCGGGCCATGGACTGCCAGCGGTCGGCACGCGGCAGCTCGATGATGCGGTCCATGAGCTGGGCGATGCGCAGACGGTCGGCGAGGTCGTAGTAGACCTCGGCGACGTCCAGCGGGTCCCGCCCCATGCGGTCGGCCACGGAGACGATGTCCAGTGCCGGGAAGGCCGAGGAGAACCCGGCCACCCGGGTGGCCAGCTCGTCCGGGACACCGGCGTCGGCCAGCTCGTCGTGGATCCGCTGCCACCACTCCAGGTCCGCGCCCCGCAGCAGCTTCGTCAGCTGGGACCACACCTGCTCGACGCGCTCGGCGAAGAAGTCGACGGTCTCGGCGAGCTGGAGCGGCTGCGGCCGGTTGTTCAGCAGCCAGCGCGTACCGCGCTCGACGAGCCGCCGCGAGTGCAGCCGGATACGGGTCTGGACATCGGCCTCGACCTGGTTGTCGAGTGCCTCCACCGCATCCCACACCGGCGCCGAGCGGAAGATCGCCCGGGCCGCGGTCTGGGCCCGCACGATCTCCTCGAGCGAGGCGCCGGTCTCCTCCCGCAGCCGGTGCAGATACGTCGTACCGCCCGTGTTGACCGTGTCGTTGACGAGGACGGTCGTGGTGATCTCGCGGCGCAGCGGGTGGCTGTCGATGCCCTCGGGGAACCGCTCGCGCAACGCCGTCGGGAAGTACGCGTGCAGCAGGCCGCGCAGGTACGGGTCGTCGGGCAGCGAGGTGTGCAGCAGCTCGTCCGACACCGTGATCTTCGTGTAGGCCATCAGGACGGCCGTCTCCGGGCTGGTCAGGCCCTGGCCGGCGCCGAGACGCTCACGGATCTGCCGGTCGGTGGGCAGGAACTCCAGGGCCCGGTCCAGGTGCTTCTCCCTGACCAGGTGGCGCATGAAGCGCTGCTGGGCGTGGAGCATGTCCTTGGACTGGGCGAGGGCGTTGGCGATCGCCGTGTTCTGCGCGTAGTTGTTGCGCAGGACGAGAGCGCCGACCTCGTCGGTCATCTCCGCGAGCACCTTGTTGCGCTGCTTGACGGTCATGTCGCCCTCGCCGACCAGACCGTTGAGCAGGATCTTGATGTTCACCTCGTGGTCGGAGGTGTCCACGCCCGCGCTGTTGTCGATGGCATCCGTGTTGATCTTGCCGCCGTGCAGCGCGAACTCGATCCGGCCGAGCTGGGTCAGGCCCAGGTTGCCGCCCTCGCCGACGACCCTGACGCGCAGGTCGGCGCCGTCCACCCGGATCGGGTCGTTGGCCTTGTCGCCGACGTCGGCGTTCGACTCCGCACCGGACTTCACGTACGTGCCGATGCCGCCGTTCCACAGCAGGTCCACCTGCGCCCGCAGGATCGCCTTCATCAGGTCGGCCGGGGTCAGCTTGGTGACGGCCGCCTCGATGCCCAGCGCCTCACGGATGTGAGCGTTGACCGGGATCGCCTTCGCCGTCCGCGGGAAGACACCGCCGCCGGCCGAGATCAGGTCGCCGTCGTAGTCGGCCCAGCTGGAGCGGGGCAGCTCGAACAGCCGGCGGCGCTCCGCGTAGGAGGTCGCCGCGTCCGGCTTCGGGTCGATGAAGATGTGCCGGTGGTCGAAGGCGGCGATCAGCCGGATGTGCTCGCTGAGCAGCATGCCGTTGCCGAACACGTCACCCGACATGTCCCCGACGCCGACGACCGTGAAGTCCTCGGTCTGGGTGTCCACGCCCAGCTCCCGGAAGTGCCGCTTCACGGACTCCCAGGCGCCGCGGGCGGTGATGCCCATGCCCTTGTGGTCGTAGCCGGCCGAGCCACCGGAGGCGAAGGCGTCGCCGAGCCAGAAGTTGTACGACTCCGCGACCTGGTTGGCGATGTCGGAGAACGTCGCCGTGCCCTTGTCGGCGGCGACCACCAGGTAGGTGTCGTCCTCGTCGTGCCGCACGACGTCGGCCGGCGGCACGACCTCCCCGCCGACCAGGTTGTCGGTGATGTCGAGCAGCGCCGAGATGAACGTCTTGTAGCTGGCGATGCCCTCGGCCAGCCACGCGTCACGGTCCACGCCCGGGTCGGGCAGCTGCTTGGCGACGAAGCCGCCCTTGGCGCCGACCGGCACGATGACGGTGTTCTTCACCATCTGCGCCTTGACCAGGCCGAGCACCTCGGTACGGAAGTCCTCACGCCGGTCGGACCAGCGCAGACCACCGCGCGCGACCTTCCCGAACCGCAGGTGCACGCCCTCCACCTGCGGCGAGTACACCCAGATCTCGAACGCCGGCCGGGGCGCCGGCAGGTCCGGGATGGCCTGCGGGTCGAACTTCATGGACACGTAGTCGTGCGGCTCGCCGCCCGCGCGCTCCTGGAAGAAGTTCGTCCGCAGGGTCGCCTTGATGACCGTGAGGAAGGACCGCAGGATCCGGTCCTCGTCGAGCGAGGCCACCTCGTCGAGGGCCGCGTCCAGCTCCTCGAGCAGCGCGTCGACGATCTCGTGCCCGGCACGCTGCCGGTCGGGCGACATCCGCGCCTCGAACAGCGACACGAGCAGCCGGGTGGTGTGGACATTGGTCCGGAGGGTGTCCTCCATGTAGTCCTGGCTGAACGTGGACCCGGCCTGACGCAGGTACTTGGCGTACGCACGCAGCACCATCGCCTGCCGCCAGTGCAGCCCGGCGCCCAGCACCAGCGCGTTGAACCCGTCGTTCTCCGCCTTGCCGGTCCAGGTCGCCGAGAACGCCTCCTGGAACCGCTCACGCCCGTCGTCACCGAGCAAGTCCCCACCGGGACCCGCCGGCGACTTGGGGATACGCAGACCGAAGTCGTAGATCCAGGCGTTGCTGCGGTCCGCGCAGCGCAGTTCGTACGGCCGCTCGTCGATCACCTCGACACCGAGCCGGTTCAGGACCGGCAGCACCGCCGACAGGGAGATCGCGTCACCCTTGCGGTAGATCTTGAAGCGGCGCTCGTCGGGCGCCGCGCCCACCGGCTCGTACAGGCTGAGCGAGAAGTTCCGCTCCTCGGTGAGCCGCTCCAGATGGCACAGGTCGGCGACGGCGGAACGCGGACTGTGGTCGGCCTTGTACCCCTCGGCGAAGGCGTTGTTGTAGCGCCGCAGCAGCTCCGCGGCCCGCTCCTCGCCGAGTTCGGCGTTCAGCGCCTCCTGGAACGCGTCGGCCCAGGAACGCGCCGCCTCGACGAGCCGCGCCTCGATGCGCTCCTTGTCGGCGTCGGACAGCTCCGGCAGCTCGGTGCCCTGCGGGACCCGCACGACGAAGTGCAGCCGGGACAGGATCGACTCGGTGTTCCAGGCGGTGAAGTCGACGTTCGTCCCGCCCAGCTCCTCCTTGAGGATGTCGATGATCCGCAGCCGCACGCCCGTCGTGTACCGGTCGCGGGGCAGGTAGACGATCGCCGAGTAGTAGCGCCCGTACTCGTCCTGCCGCAGGTACAGCCGCAGCCTGCGCCGCTCCTGGAGGTAGAGCACGGACGTGACGATGGACCGGAGTTCGTCCACCGGCGTCTGGAAGAGCTCGTCGCGCGGGTAGGTCTCCATGATCTGGAGCAGGTCGCGCCCGTCATGGCTGTTGGGCGAGAACCCGGCGCCCTTCAGCACGGCCTCGACCTTGCGCCGCACGACCGGCACCCGCACCACCGACTCGGTGTAGGCGGCGGAGGAGAACAGCCCGAGGAAACGCCGCTCCCCGACGACGTTCCCGTCCTCGTCGAACTTCTTCACACCGACGTAGTCGAGGTAGGAGGGCCGGTGCACGGTGGCCCGGCTGTTCGCCTTGGTCAGCACCAGCAGCTTGTGCTCACGCGCCTTGGCGCGGGCGTCGGCGGGCAGCCGCTCGAAGGAGGGGCTGACGGGGTGGCTGTCGGCGTCGGCGTGATGCGGGTCGGAGCGCAGAATGCCGAGCCCGGTCCCGGGAACGGCGGTGAGGGAGTCGTCCCCGCGCAGCTGGTACTCCCGGTAGCCGAGGAACGTGAAGTGGTCGGCGGCCAGCCAGCGCAGCAGCTCACGGGCCTCCTCGACCTCGGGCCGCGCCAGATCACCGGGGACGGGCTCCTCCCGGAGCTGATCGGCGACCCGCAGCGCGGTGTCCCGCATCTTCTCCCAGTCCTCGACGGCCTCCCGCACGTCGGACAGGACGCGCACCAGGTCGGCGGTGATCTGCTTCAGGTCGGCCCGGTCGGTCTCACGGTCGATCTCGACGTGGATCCACGACTCGACATGCCCGTCGTGCGGCAGCTCGCCCGCGGCGGGCGGGGCGCTGAGCACCTCGATGAGCTTGCCGGCCACATCGCGCCGCACGACGACCTGCGGGTGGATGACGAGGTGGATCCCCCGCCCCTGCCGGGTCAGCTCGTTGGTGACGGAGTCGACGAGGAACGGCATGTCGTCGGTCACGACCTCGACGACCGAGTGGCTGCACGTCCACCCGTTCTCCTCGACGGTCGGCGTGTGGACCCGTACGTTGGCCGTCCCCTGCGGCCGGTTCTCGGCCAGCCGGTAGTGCGAGAGCGCGGCTCCGAAGACGTCGACCGGGTCACGGCCGTTCAGGTCCTCCGGGGCGGTGTGCAGGTAGTAGCGCTGGAGGAACGCGAGGAGGGAGACGTGGTCCGGGGTCCCCGGAGTACCGCCGCCCTCGCCCGTCGTCCCAGTCGGTAGATGCCCCCCGACCGGGCTGTTCTCAGCGACCCGCGCCGCCCTCTCGAGCAGCTCGGCCTTGGCTTCGTCCAGCTTGGTCTGCATTGTCCTCTGGCTCCTGTCGCGCGCCGTTGCGTGACGTAGAAGGAAGTACGTGAAGTACGGTCTCTTCCCCTGCGGCTCGACGCCACGGCCCGGGTTCTCCGGTCTGCTCCGACGCTATGCCGCAAGGTGAGATGAGCGGGGGGTTATCAGCCATTCTCGACACCACTCCCGGGTGTGACGCTGCTCTCCGCGCCAGGTGCATCCGGGGGGTACACGGCGTCCTGGGGGCCCCTTCGGCCCCGTCCCGCCCGCGCCCGACCAGCGTCCGCCACCCGGCTGCGGAGATGGTCCGCACACACCGGGCGCAGGGCGGAGGCAACACTGCCTCCGCAAGCTATCGCGCTGATCACGCCACCAAGGCTATCGCCCCTCCCAGGCCTCCCGTCATGAGCCGTATGTGTACAAAACCCAGCCCAGAACTTTGCCGTTCTGCACAGAGGCAGAACGGGGGGTGACGTGGGAAGGGGGCGAGGGCGGAGCCCAGGGCGGGAGACGGGTCGGGGACCCGGGGCGGAGCCGGGTCGGGGACCGGGGGCGGGAGACGGGTCGGGGACCGGGGGCGGGAGACGGGTCGGGGACCGGAGGTGGGGGACCCGAGGTGGGAGACGGGTCGGGGACCCGAGGTGGGGGACCCGAGGTGGGAGACGGGTCGGGGACCCGGGGTGGGGGACCCCAGGTGGGAGACCCGAGCGACCCGCGCGCTGGCCCGGGCGCACGGGGGACCCGAGGCCGGGGACCCGAGGCCGGGTGGAAGGGGCGGAGCCCCTGGGATGGGAAGGGCAGGGGCGGCGGGGGCGAGAAAAGTCGACGCCGGCCTCACCCCGCGGGACGCTGAAAGCGCCCCCTCTTGGCAAGCCCACCCCCAAGAGACACGTTGCCCAGAGCAACGCCCGCCCGAGAGGAGCCGCCCACCATGTCCTCGAAGATCCTCATCGTCACCGGCGACGCAGCGGAATCCCTGGAAGTCCTCTACCCCTACCAGCGCCTCCGCGAGGAAGGCTACGAGGTGCACATCGCCGCCCCCGCCCGCAAGAAGCTCCAGTTCGTCGTCCACGACTTCGAACCCGGTTTCGACACCTACACCGAGAAGCCCGGCTACACCTGGCCCGCCGACCTCGCCTTCTCCGAGGTCGACCCCGGCCAGTACGCCGCCGTCGTCATCCCCGGCGGCCGGGCCCCCGAGTACCTCCGCAACGACCCCGAACTCCGCAAGATCCTCAAGTCGTTCTTCGACGCCGACAAACCCGTCGCCCAGATCTGCCACGGCCCCCTGCTCACCGCGGCCGCCGACGCCCTCCGCGGCCGACGCGTCACGGCGTACCCGGCCCTGGAGCTCGACATGCAGTCGGCAGGCGCCACCTTCCAGGACGCCGAGGCCGTGGTCGACGGCACCCTGGTCTCCGCCCGCGCCTGGCCGGACCACTCGGCCTGGATGCGCGAGTTCCTGAAGGTGCTCCGCACCAAGGCGCCAGTGACCTGACGTGACCTGACCTGACCCTCCCGGGTGCGGCGTCCCCCAGGACGCCGCAGGACGCCGCACCCGATCCGACGCTCGAGGCACCGACCCGCAAACCCCTACGCAGCCGCAGCCAACCGCCCCGCGACCTCGACCGCCTCCCCCAGCGTGTCCACCACGGGCACCCCCACCACCTCCAGGCTGGCCCGGCTGTGCGACCCGCCGGTGTACAGGACGGCCCGCGCGCCCACATGCAACGCGGCCACCGCGTCATCGGCGGCATCCCCGATCACCACCGTGCGCGCCGCCTGCACGCCGGTCAGCGCCTCGAGGTGCCGCACCATGTGCTCGGCCTTGCTGCCGCCTGAGGGCCCGGTCCGCCCGTCGACCCGTACGAAGTGCGGCTCGATCCCGAACCCCCGGACCAGCGGCACGAGTTCATCGTGCACGTACATGCTCAGCAGGGACTGACTGTGCCCCGCCGACCGCCACCCCGCGAGCAGCTCCACCGCGCCCTCGGTGAGCCCGCACCGCACCCGGTGCTCGGCGTAGTACCGATGGAAGACGTCGTCCATGACCTCCCACTCGGCATCGGTGGGCAGCCTGCCCATCAGCCGCTCGTAGAACTTCGGCACCGGAACGCAGTACAGCGCCCGGTACCGCTCCAGCGTGATCGGCTCCAGGCCCAGCTCGACGAACGCCGCGTTCGTCGCCCCGATGATCGCGTCGTTGTCGTGGAACAGCGTCCCGTTCCAGTCCCAGACGATGTGCGCCGCTTCCTGCTTCCCCATACCTGCAAACGTACCCGCCACCGCCGACAATCAAGTGACCGGCCGAAGCGGCGCCCCACCCCACCGGACCAGGCACTCCGGCGGCTCCGGGCAGCTCGACAGGTCGGCAACGCCCACAGACCGACCCGCCCGCACATCGACCCGCCCACAGACCGGCCCGCCCGCACATCGACCCGCCCACGGACCGATCCGCCCGCACATCGACCCGCCCACGGACCGATCCGCCCGCACATCGACCCGCCCGCAGACCGATCCGCCCGCACATCGACCCGCCCACGGACCGGCAACCAGCAGCCGACCGCGCGAACTCAGTCGCCCGACCCCACCAGAGTCGGGATCTCCTGCCTGGCGAACCACAGCAGCTCATGGTCCTCGGCCCCGTCGACGACGAACTGCGCGTCGTCGTCCCCGCCGTCCGCCGCCACTACCGCCTCCGCCGCGGCGGTCACGTCCGCCTCGGCCTCACCGGCGTCGACGTGCACCGCGGCCGCCTTGGTCAGCGGCACGGCACCCGTCACCCGGACCTCGCCCAGCGCCGCCGGATCGAGCGCCCGGCCGGGATCCGCGGCGGCCGCGCGGTCGGGTACGTCGACGGCGAGCACGACCCGGCGCCGCGGGGCACCCGGATCCGCCGCGAGCATCCGCAGCGAGGCGAGCGCGGCCCTGCTGAGCGCCGCGTACTCCAGCTCCTCGATGTCGTCGGAGACATACCACTCGCGCAACGCGGGCGTGACGGCGTACGCGACGAGCGGCCCGGACCCCAGCTCACCCGTCTTGTGCGCCTCGGCGAGACCAGGGAGGGTCAGGGGGACGTAGACGCGCATGACTGGCCGCTCTTTCGTGGTCGCAGGCTCGGACTCGGTACCCCGGGGCAAAGACGGTTCCGCGTGTCCCCGAAGGCCTTCAGGATACGTGCGGCCGTCCCCTTTCGAGCCCCTGCCCGCACCCCCGCGACCGTCAACCCCGAGCCACGCCACTCACCCGGCCCGCCCCCGCAGCATCAGGCTTCCACCACCCCCCACCACCCCTGATAGGTGAACTTCCCGACCCTTGACCGAGGACTCTCCGCTTCCTTGCCGTCACACACCGCGACCACGTACAAGATCCACAACGGCAAGTTACCGACTGGTAGAGCCGAGCCCACCGAACGGGGACACCCATGAACAAGGTCATGACGAGGACGCAACACCACCCCGGCGCCCGCCCTCCCGGCCGACGCGACACCCGCCGCCCCACGGGCGCCCCACCCCGCACCCCGAGCGGCGGCGCCGCCCGCACGGCACCCGGCGGCGGCCGCCCACCCGGTCCCTCCGGCACCACGTCCCCCACCGGCACCCGCCCCACCGACGGCCGCCCCGCGACCCCCCGGTCCCTCACCCACCACCCGACCCTCCGACCCGGTGGCGGTGGCGGTGCCGGTGCCGGTGCCGGTGTCAGTGCAGGTGCCAGTACAGGTACCGGAACGGGAATCGCCACCAAGGCTCCCACCGGCTCCCCGACCGTCCCCGCCCCCGCCCCCCCCCAGACCCTCCGTCGCCCCGTCTCCCAGCCTCGCCCCACCGACCTCTTCGCCGACCGCCTCCTCGCGGTCCTGACCGGCCGGCGCCCCGTGCACTTCATGCTCCGGCACACCCTCGGCCACGCCTACGACGACCTGGCCCACCTCGCCGAACACGGCCCCCTGCGCACCACCCGCGGCGCCCGCCCCGTCGTCCGGGACATCGGCTACTACGTCCCCCGCACCGGCGCCATCGAGGCCTTCGCCCGCATCAGCGCCGGCGACCGCCTACGGGCCATGGCCTTCCGCCTGGAGCTCGGCACCGACCACCGCTGGCGCTGCACCGCCGTGGAACTCGACGGCACCCGCAGGCCACACTCCCAGGACGACTGAGCCGTCCCGGAACCGCCGGACAGCAAAGGGCCGGGCTCACCCGAAGGTGACCCGGCCCTCAAGCCGCTACGAAGCCCACGGCTCCGTCACGTCACACGGCACACGGCACACGGCACGCCACACCGTCACGCATCACGGCCCGGCAGACGCCGCGCCGCGGGCGGCCGCGCCCGCCCTACTTCTTCCGGCGTCGCCCGGCCTTCGCCTGCTTGCGACGCTCCGCGCGCGTCAGGCCATCGGCCTCCGAGCGCACCGGCTCGTCCTCGTCACTGTCGAAGTCGCCCTCGATCGTGCCGCCCTCGCCGTCCACCGTCGGGGCCGAGAAGTGCAGCTGACGACGCTGCGGAGCGTCCAGGCCCTTCGCCCGGATCTCCGGACGCGAACCCGCCTGCGCCGGCACCACGTCCTGCTTCTCCATGTCCACCGGCGCGGCGTCCGCCACCGGGACCTCCTCGACCTGCTGCTCGACCTGGACCTCCAGGTTGAACAGGTAGCCGACGGACTCCTCCTTGATGCCGTCCATCATCGCGGAGAACATGTCGAAGCCCTCGCGCTGGTACTCGACCAGCGGGTCCTTCTGCGCCATCGCGCGCAGACCGATGCCCTCCTGGAGGTAGTCCATCTCGTAGAGGTGCTCGCGCCACTTGCGGTCCAGGACCGACAGCACGACCCGCCGCTCCAGCTCACGCATGATCTCGGAACCGAGCTGCGACTCCCGCGACTCGTACTGCTCGCGGATGTCGTCCTTGATGGACTCGGAGATGAACTCGGCGGTCAGACCGGCCCGGTCACCCGCCGCCTCCTCCAGCTCCTCGACGGTGACCTTCACCGGGTAGAGCTGCTTGAAGGCGCCCCACAGCCGGTCCAGGTCCCAGTCCTCCGGGAAACCCTCGGCGGTCTCCGCGCCGACGTACGCGTCGATCGTGTCGTCCATGAAGTGGTGGATCTGCTCCTGCAGGTCCTCGCCCTCCAGAACGCGGCGCCGCTCACCGTAGATGACCTCACGCTGACGGTTGAGCACCTCGTCGTACTTCAGGACGTTCTTACGCGTCTCGAAGTTCTGCTGCTCCACCTGCGACTGCGCGGACGCGATCGCGCGCGTGACCATCTTGTTCTCGATCGGCACGTCGTCCGGCACGTTCGCCATCGACATCACGCGCTCGACCATCTGCGCCTTGAACAGCCGCATCAGGTCGTCACCCAGCGACAGGTAGAAACGGGACTCGCCCGGGTCGCCCTGACGGCCGGAACGACCGCGCAGCTGGTTGTCGATACGACGCGACTCGTGCCGCTCGGTACCCAGCACGTAGAGGCCGCCCAGCTCCTTGACCTCGTTGAACTCGGCCTTGACCGCCTGCTCGGCCTTCTCCAGGGCGGCGGGCAGCGCGGCGGCCCACTCCTCGATGTGCTCCTCGGGGTCGAGGCCACGCTGGCGCAGCTCCGCCTCCGCGAGGTCGTCGGGGTTGCCGCCGAGCTTGATGTCGGTACCACGGCCGGCCATGTTCGTGGCGACCGTCACGGCACCCTTGCGACCGGCCTGGGCGACGATCGACGCCTCACGCTCGTGGTGCTTGGCGTTCAGCACCTCGTGCTGGACACCCCGCTTGGAGAGCTGCTGCGACAGGTACTCGGACTTCTCGACCGACGTCGTACCGACGAGGATCGGCTGGCCCTTCTCGTGCTTCTCGGCGATGTCGTCGACTACCGCCTCGAACTTCGCGACCTCGGTGCGGTAGATCAGGTCGGACTGGTCCTTGCGGACCATCGGCCGGTTCGTCGGGATCGGGACCACGCCGAGCTTGTAGATCTGGTGGAACTCGGCGGCCTCGGTCATCGCCGTACCGGTCATGCCGCAGAGGCCGGGCTGTTCCTTCTCGTTGTGGTCGTGGCGCTTGTAGAGGCGGAAGAAGTTCTGAAGGGTGATCGTGGCGAGCGTCTGGTTCTCGTCCTTGATGTCCACCCCTTCCTTCGCCTCGATCGCCTGGTGCATGCCCTCGTTGTACCGGCGGCCCGCGAGGATACGACCCGTGTGCTCGTCGACGATCATGACTTCGCCGTCCATGACGACGTAGTCCTTGTCCTTCTTGAAGAGCTCCTTCGCCTTGATGGCGTTGTTCAGGTAGCCCACCAGAGGGGTGTTCACCGACTCGTAGAGGTTGTCGATGCCCAGCCAGTCCTCGACCTTGCTGACACCGGTCTCGTGGATGGCGACCGTGCGCTTCTTCTCGTCGACCTCGTAGTCGCCGGTCTCCTCGAGGCCCTTGAGCGGGTTGCCGGCCTCGCCCTTCTTCAGGCGCGTCACCAGCTTGGCGAAGTCGCCGTACCACTTGGTGGCCTGGTCCGCCGGACCGGAGATGATCAGCGGCGTACGCGCCTCGTCGACCAGGATGGAGTCGACCTCGTCGACAATGGCGAAGTTGTGGCCGCGCTGGACCAGCTCGTCCTGCGCCCACGCCATGTTGTCACGCAGGTAGTCGAAGCCGAACTCGTTGTTCGTGCCGTACGTGATGTCGCACGCGTACATCTCACGGCGCTGCGCCGGCGTCATGTTGGCGAGGATGCAGCCGACTTCCAGGCCCAGGAACTTGTGGACACGACCCATCATCTCGGAGTCGCGCTCGGCCAGATAGTCGTTGACCGTGATCAGGTGGACGCCCTTGCCGGACAGCGCGTTCAGATACGCGGGCAGCGTGCCGACGAGCGTCTTGCCCTCACCGGTCTTCATCTCGGCCACATAGCCGAGGTGCAGGGCGGCACCACCCATGATCTGCACGTCGTAGTGACGCTGACCGAGGACACGCTTGGCGGCCTCGCGCACAGTGGCGAACGCCTCGGGCAGCAGGTCGTCCAAGCTCTCACCGTCGGCGTACCGCTGCTTGTACTCATCGGTGAGGGCCCGCAGCTCGGCGTCGGAGAGGTCGACGAAGTCCTCTTCGATGGAGTTGACCTGGTCCGCGATGCGGTGCAGCTTGCGCAGGATCTTGCCTTCGCCTGCACGCATGATCTTCGAGAGGACGGACACGGGGGTTGGTCTCCTTGCCGGTCGGGCCTGGGACGGTCGGTTTCCAGTGGACTTGCTGAGCAACGGCCATCGTATGCGAGGACCCCGCCACCCTGGGAGGCCTGCCGCGACGAGGACCACACACTGCTGCGCACCTGCTCCAAAATCTTCTTCAAAGGGGACAACGGCCGGGCCCCGCCGATGGTGCCGCGTCCGCCGGACGAATTGCGCGAATTGTGATCACGCGCTCACACACGGCAAAAAGATGGCGCCCGCCGGGACACCCCGCGCAGAATCGGCCGATGGAGCCCGAGCCCGTCACCCTCACCACCCCCCGACTCGTCCTGCGCCCCCTCGGCCCGCAGGACGCCGACGCCGTGTACACCGCCGCCCAGGACCCCGACATCCAGCGCTGGACCACGATCCCCTCCCCCTACCTCCCCGAGCACGCCCGCAGCTTCACCGAACTGCTCGCCCCGGAGGGCTGGGCGAGCGGCTCCATGTTCACCTTCGGCGTCTTCCTCCCCGACGGAGCCCTCACCGGCGTCCTCAGCCTCACCATGCGCTCCCCCGGCACGGCCGAGGTCGGCTTCTGGGCGGCCGAGGAACACCGCGGCCACGGCTACACCACCGAGGCCACCCTCACCGCGGCCCGCTGGGCCTTCACCACCCTGCCCGTCGACCGCCTCGAATGGCGGGCCGAAATCGGCAACACCGCCTCTCGCACGGTCGCCGAGAAAGCCGGCTTCACCCTGGAAGGCACCCTCCGCTCGGCCATCGCCAACAAGGGCGTACGCCGCGACTGCTGGCTGGCCTCCCTGCTCCCGTCGGACCTGGGACTGCCCTCGACGGCACCGTACGTCCCGGCACCGTCCAGCCCGCCCAGCCCGCCCAGCCCGTCCGGGGCGTCCGGGGCGTCCGGGGCGTCCGGCGGTACAGCCAGCCTGTCCGGCGCTTGAGGACGAGGCCGTCCAGGCCGAAAGCGGGAGTCCGGGGGGCAGCAGCCCCCGGGAACGGGAAGGGCCCAGGAACGGGAAGGGGAAGGGGAAGGGCCCGGGAACGGGAACGGGAAGGGCCCAGGGACGGGAAGGGCAGGGGCGGGAGCAGGGGCGGCGGGGGGCGAAGGACGCGGCGAAGCCGCCCTCACCCCAACCCCGCCCCCTCAAACCCCCAGCTCACCCGGCACTGTCAGTCCCACCCCCTATCGTGCGAGCCATGACGACCCCGCGCCCCGACACCGCCCTCTCGGCAGACGAAGCCCGCCGCATCGCCCTACGCGCGCAAGGCTTCCTCGGCACACCCGACCGCAAGGCCGGAGTCCGCGGCGTCCTCCGTCATCTCGGCGCGGTCCAGCTCGACACCATCTCGGTCCTGGCCCGCTCCCACGAGCTGATCCCCTACGCCCGCCTGGGATCGGTAGGCCGCAAGACGATCGAGGACGCGTACTGGAAGCCCGAGTCCGCGGGCACGCCCACGGCACGACCGCACGCCTTCGAGTACTGGTCCCACGCCGCCTGCATCCTCCCCATCGAGGAATGGCCCCACTTCGCCTTCCGCCGCCGCGCCTACCGGGCCCGCCCGCACTGGAACCACGCTCTCCCGGACGGCACGTACGACCAGGTCGTCAAGCAGCTCCGCACCGAAGGCCCCCTCACCGCGACCGAGTTGGGCGGGGCGAAGAAGACGAGCGAGTGGTGGGACTGGTCCGGCACCAAGGTCGCGGTGGAACGCGCGCTGATGTACGGCGAGGTGGTCTGCGTCGAGCGCCGCGGCTGGAAGCGCGTGTACGACCTCGCCGAACGCGCCGTCCCCGCCGGCCTGCTGCACGACGAGCTGGACGACACCGAGTGCCTGCGTCGCCTCGTCCGCCTGGCCGGCCAGTCGCTCGGCGTGGGCACGCGCGCGGACATCGCCGACTACCACCGTCTCAGGGGCGAGCAGGTCGACACCGTGATCGCCGACTCGGGCCTGGTACCGGTCACGGTCGAAGGCTGGGGCAAGCCCGCCTGGGCCGACCCGGCGGCTCTGGAAACGCCCCCGCGCGGCCGCCACCGCACCACGCTCCTGTCCCCCTTCGACTCCCTGATCTGGGAGCGGGCGCGCACCGAGCGGATCTTCGGCTTCACCCACCGCCTGGAGGCCTACGTCCCCAAGCCGAAGCGGATCCACGGCTACTTCGCGATGCCGGTCCTGGCCGGCGGCCGGCTCGTCGGCCGCGTGGACCCGGCGCGCGAGGGCCGCACCCTGATCGCCAGGCAGATCACGCTGGACGGCCCGAAGGCGGTCCCGGCGGTGGCCCAGGCCCTGCTCGAGGCGGCCACCTGGGTGGACTGCACGGACGTACGCGTCGAGCGCGTGGACACCCCTGACCTGCGCGAGCCCCTCGCCAGGGAACTCACCCGCGCACTGGCCTGACCCGGGCCCGAGCCGCGTCCGAGCCGGGCTGCGTCAGGACTGCGTCAGGACTGCGTCGAGACTGATCCGAGCCAGGCCCGGGCCTGGCTCAAGGACCACAGGCGATCCGGACCACAGGCGATCCGGACCAACGACGATGATCCGGCGATCCGGCTCACCGGATCTCGAGAATCTTCTCCCGCATCGCGTACACGACCGCCTCCATCCGGGAGTGCAGCTGAAGCTTCTCCAGGATGTTGCGCACGTGGTTCTTCACGGTGTTCTCGGAGATGAACAACTCCTTGGCGATGTCACGGTTGTTCATTCCCGTGGCGACCAGCTTGAGCACCTCCAGCTCCCGGTCCGTCAGCCGAGGCGCGGGGACGAGGCGACGCTCGTCGGTCCGCTGGATCATCGACTTGAACTCGGTGAGCAGCTTCGACGCCATGGAGGGGCTGATCTGCGACTGCCCGTCGGCGACCGCGCGGATCGCGGTGGCGACCTCGTCCGTGGAGATCTCCTTGAGGAGATAGCCGGTCGCGCCCGCCTTGATCGCCTCGTAGAGGTCGGCCTCCTCGTCGCTGATCGTCAGCATGATGATCTTCGCGCTGGGAGCCACCTCCTTGATGGAGGTGCAGGCCTCGATGCCGCCGCGCTTGGGCATCCGTACGTCCATCAGCACGATGTCCGGCAGCAGGTCGGCCGCCTTGTCCACGGCCTCGGCGCCGTCACCCGCCTCGCCGACGACCTGGATGTCCTCCTCGGCCGCGAGCACGATCTCCAGTCCGCGGCGGAACAGGGCGTGGTCGTCCACGACAAGGACTCTGATCGGCTCCTTGCGCGAGGTGCCGCCGTCCGGGCCCATGCCGACGACGCCGTCGTCGGCATCGTCGTCCCGCATCGGTCCGAAGCTGTCCGCCATCGTTCCTCCCCCTGAAGGCTGTGGCCGTGGTCCTGTGCCGTCGCCAACCCAAGGCAGCGGCCCACCGGTTGAGCCGCCCTGGCCATGATTCCATGCCCGGACGACAACGCGGTGACAGAGCGGTGCCCGAAGGGGTCGCACACGGGTGCCCCTGGGGGCGCACACAGCGCTCCAGGGGCACACCGCTCAGCTGTCACCGGGCAGCGTCAGCCACCCAACACGCCGCCCGCCTCGGGCGCGTGCGCCTGGGCCACCATCGGGTCGGTGTCGAGGTAGATCACGCCGTAGTCGTAGGCGTGACGCCGGTAGACGACGCTGGGCTGCTTGGTCTCGGAGTCGACGAACAGATAGAAGTCGTGTCCGACCAGTTCCATCTCGTAGAGGGCCTGGTCGAGAGTCATCGGAGCGGCGACGTGGGTCTTCTCGCGCACCACGAGGGGGCCGTCGCCCTGCACCTCCAGCGAACCGATCCGCTTGGTCGGCACGCTGTCCGACTCGTCGGCGGGGACGGGACGGCCGTTGCCGTTGAGCGTCGCCACACCGGGGACGTAGTCGGAAACCTCCGCCGCGGAGATCCTGCGGGCGCCGCGGCGCGTGTAACGCTTGTCGTGCTGCTTGCGCAGCTGGGCATCCAGCTTCTCCGCCGCCAGGTCGAGTGCCGCGTACGCGTCGCTGGCGGCCGCCTCCGCCCGGATCACAGGGCCGCGGGACCGGAGTGTGATCTCCACTCGGTCGCACCGGTCGGCCTGTCGGGGGTTGGGCTCCTTGGACACCTCCACGTCGAGGCTGATCACCTTGCCGTCGAGCTTCTGGATCTTCTCCAGGTTCAGCTTGTCGGCCACGTGCTTGCGGAACCGCTCGGGCACCTCGGTCTTGCGGCCCTTGACGACGATGTCCACGCAGAACTCCGTTCCCGGATCACTCCGCTTCGGTGCGGAGCGTCTCCCTTTTGCACCAGGCTCCGGTGAGCACCGGAACCTCGGACTCGGTGACTTCCACCTCCTCCTCCCCCATGAGCGAGATCTACACCCCAGGTGCTGCGGAAGATTTCGAAAACCGCAGCACGACATTCAGATATGAGAGGTGTGGCCTGCGGCTTTCCCTCACAACCGAACATATCTCGCCCGGACGGATGTCGTCACCCTCTACCGCGGCGTACCTCCGTTCAGGCGAATTGGCCCTCTCATTACCTGCAACGACGCAAGTTCCCACTCAGTTCCGGTTTATTTCGAAAGAGTCCGGCGACGCGGCGACCACGGCCGCGCAGAGCACGTCACCGGCTCCGCCCGCGTCGCCCAGCGGTCTCACCGACACCCCGTACACGCCTGCCACCTCCGCTTCCGACGGCTTCCTACTGTCTTCCCGAGTCCTACCCACGTACCCGGCCGTCGCCGCTTCACCACACAACGCACCCTTCGTCTCCTCCTCCTCACACAGCCCACTCTCCCCCTGTCCCGCCCACTGCGCCGCCGCAGCCACCCGAACCGCCCGAACCGCCCGCGCGGCCTCCGCCAGCGAGGCCCCCGTCGTCACCACGTCGTCCACGAGAACCACCGGCCCACCGCCCAGCACCCGCGCACCCCCGGGCACCACCGTCAGCGCGCCCACCAGGTTGTCCAGCCGCTGCCGGGAGCCGAGCCCCGACTGGTCGGCCACCGCCCGCCGCTGCCGCAACACCGCGGCCACCCGCGCCGGCACCCCCGCCCTCCGCAACTCACCGGCGGCCGCCAACGCGATCCGCCGAGCCGGATCATGCCCACGCGCCCGCACGGCGGCCCGGGTGGAGGGGACCGGGACGAGCAGGAGATCTCCGGTGGCCTGGGGGCCCTCCCCCTCCCCCCACCCCACCTCCCCCATCCCCGCCCGCACAGCCCCCGCCAACGCCGCGCCCAGCGGTCGCGCCAGTGCCAGCGCGCCGCGTTCCTTGTGGGCCAGCAGCGCCGCCCGTGCCTCGTCCGCGTACCGGGCCGCCGCGTGCACGGCGGGCAGCCCTGGCGGCTCCGGCACCGGACGGACCCGGAACGGCTCGGCCCCGCTCAGCGCCGCACGGCACTGCGGGCAGAGCACCGTACGCGCACTTCCGCAGCCCCCGCACTCGGCGGGCAGCTCCAGGCCGGCGAGTGCCT